>ONFW01000189.1 GCA_900317215.1 uncultured Eubacteriales bacterium
AAACAGGATATCTCTATCACACTCGGCTTATTTGTCGGGTGTTTTTCTTTTGAATCCGATATTTTTTCGATATATGCGGTGTTGCCCTTATTTTTACGCCAGCAAAGGAGAAGGCTATGCAGCTATGACAAAAAATATATTATATTTCTACATCAGAATTATAATTTTTGCGAATATAAATATAATATATAATTGTGACATTATATTCATTGGAGTGATAGAGCTTGAACCCGTGGATACTTTCGGGGATTATTATTTTATTGGTGATGCTTTCCGCCTTTTTCTCGTCTGCGGAAACGGCATATTCATCGGTAAGTCAGATAAGGCTGAAAAGCTATGCGGACGCCGGAAACAAAAAAGCACGAAAGGCGTTCAGGATATCCGAAAAATACGACAAGGCGCTCTCGACGATCCTTGTAGGCAATAACATCGTTAATATAGCCGCCTCCTCCCTTGCGACACTTCTCTTTGTCAGCTTTTTCGGAGAGGCTAACGGAACCATACTCAGCACTGTTGTACTCACCGTAATAATATTGATATTCGGAGAAGTAATGCCGAAAAATATTGCTAAGGAAAACAGCGAAAAAACGGCTATGTCCTCATCGGGTCCCCTATATCTGCTTATGGTGATATTTACTCCCGTGACCTTTCTTTTGCTAAAGCTCAGCGACCTTGCAAAAAGGCTTGCTTCCCGCGGCGAGGATAAAAAGGCTCCCACCGTTACAGAGGACGAGCTTAAGTATATAGTTGAGAGCATAGAGGACGAGGGAGTGCTTGAGGAGCAGGAAAGCGAGCTTGTTCAGTCAGCTCTTGAATTTGACGAAAAGACCGCTTATGATATACTCACCCCGAGGGTGGATCTCACGGCTATAGATATCGGGGATAGCTGTGAGAACATAAAGAAGCTCATCATTTCCGAAAGATATTCCAGAATACCTGTATACAGCGGGAGCATTGACAATATCGTCGGCATACTCCACACAAGAGACTATCTTGAAGCCCTGCTACGGACTGACAGTCCTGATCTCAACAAGCTTATCCAGCCTGCTTATTTCATCTACCGTTCAAAAAAGCTTTCCTCTATCCTTGCAGACTTCAAATATAAGAGACTGCATATTGCTGTTGTAACCGATGACTACGGCGGCACCCTCGGCATAGTGACAATGGAGGATCTGCTTGAGCAGCTTGTCGGCGATATATGGGACGAGGACGAGGAGATCGAGAACAAATACAAAAAGCTCTCCGATAACAAATATGAGATCAGCGGAGATCTTCATATAAATGACATGCTTGAGCTCATCGGCAGGGACAACAAATACATAGAGAGCGAGAGCATATCCGTAGGCGGCTGGGTGATCGAGCAGCTTGGCTGTATCCCCGATAACGGCGCTCATTTTGTATATAAGGAGCTTTCGGTCACAGTAAATACGGTCGAGGATAACAGGATCACCGATGTCACCGTGGTATTCGAGCCTCATGATAAAGACGAGGACTAAGCGCTGAAATAATTTATTCCTTGTAAAAAACGGAGAGATAGATTATAATATAAATTGGAATGGAACAGTTTGTTTTCGGGAGAGTTGTTGATCATGCTTTTGTCTGCATTTGCCGGAAATACCGATGTAAAATATGAGCTTTCCGAAGCCATGAGCAGGCGAAGCCTTCCTCATGCTATTATTATTGAGGGCGATAAGGGCTGCGGAAAAAAAACTCTTGCAGGTATCCTTGCAGCCTATGCTGTATGCTCCTCAGACGGAGAGCGTCCCTGCGGCCGCTGTCCTCATTGCTTAAAGGCCGAAAAAGGAATACACCCGGATATTTTTTCGCTCGACGGCAATAAACCGGGTGAGCTGAATATAGATTCAATAAGAAATGTGAGAGCTGCGGCATATATCAAGCCCAATGAGGCCGCAAACAAGGTGTATATGCTTTTTAACTGCGAAAAAATGCTTATTCCCGCTCAGAATGCTTTTCTTAAGGTACTTGAAGAGCCGCCTGAGAATGTTATGTTCATTCTTACTGCAGCGTCCTCCTCTGTCCTTTTGCAGACGGTAAGATCAAGATCACGGATACTCACGCTGTATCCTCCGCTGCCTGACGAGGCAGCAGCCGTTCTCAGAACAAGACTGCCCGACAAAAGCGAGAAGGAGCTTCTTGAAGCTGCAGAAACGGCAGGCGGAAATATAGGGCTTGCAGCAGAGCTTCTTAAAAGCGGCGGTGAGGAGGAGCGCAAGCTTGCCGAGGAAATATTCAGGGCTGTTTTTATGTCTGCAGAGTATCCCCTGCTTCTGCTGACAAACAGGCTGTCGAAGGACAGAACATTTGCAGTCAGAGTGCTTGATTGCTTGTGCGGACTTACGGCGGAATGTGTAAGAGCCGCGCTCGGGGCAGAAAACACATCAGATAAGGCAAAGGAGCTGTCAGACAGGATATCTGCGAACCGGCTGACCGTTCTTCAGAAAAATGTACAGCATGCCCGTGAGGTACTAAACATCAATGTAAATCTAAGCTTCTACAGCACATGGCTAAGCGGCGTGCTGAGAAGCACAGAAAACGGAGGATAATATGGCTTGTGTAATTGGCGTTAGATTCAGAGAGGTCGGAAAGATCTATTATTTTGACCCTGACGGTCAGGAGCTTGAAAAGGGTGAGCGAGTTATAGTTGAAACGAGCCGCGGAGTTGAATGCGGCGAGGTAGCTATGACAAACAGAACGATATCCGATGATGAGATCAGCTATCCCCTTAAAAAGCTGATGAGAAAGGCTACCCCGGAGGATATAAAAAAGGTTGCGGAAAACAAGGAAAAGGAAGCCAAGGCTTTTGATATCTGTGTTCAGAAGATCCGTGAGCATAAGCTCAACATGAAGCTCATCAATGTGGAATATACCTTTGACAACAATAAGATCCTTTTTTACTTTACCGCTGACGGAAGAGTGGATTTCCGTGAGCTTGTCAAGGATCTCGCCTATGTGTTCCGCACGAGGATCGAGCTGCGCCAGATCGGTGTCAGAGACGAGGCAAAGATGCTCGGCGGTCTGGGTATCTGCGGACGCCCCTTCTGCTGCAAGACCTTTCTCGGTGATTTTCAGCCTGTTTCGATCAAAATGGCTAAGGATCAGGGAATGTCGCTCAATCCGGTTAAGATCTCCGGGACCTGCGGCAGACTTATGTGCTGCCTTAAATATGAGCAGGATGCATATACCGATCTTCTCAGAAAAACACCGAAGATAGGCGCCATTGTCAATACACCGGACGGCAATGGCAATGTTGTTGACCTCAATCTCATCACAGGGATTCTGAGTGTCAGCCTGCATAAGGCTCCCGGAGCTGCACCGAGAAGCTACAAGGTCTCAGACGTAACCCTTATAAAGGACGGTCAGATCAAGGTTGACAAGGCTGAAATAGAAAAGCTTAAAAAGCTTGAAAAGAACTGAGCCTTTACGTTCCGACCCCCGACACGGCTCATTTTTTCGGAAATAATATTATAGCTGCCGCACAGGTACAGGTTTGCTTTGTGTGGCAGCTTTTTTTGCGCTTGTTACTGACTTTTGAATATGAAAAATGGCAGTTATTGTTATTGACAGATTTAAACAATTGTTATTGACATATTTAAAACTTATATAGTATTATATATATAATTATTATAATAGGATAATTATATCTATTATCACATCATATCAGAAGTTAAAAATAAATCAGAAGCAATAACAGACTGAAGGTATGAGACAGATGACCACTACAAAAGGATTGAGGTTTTACAGGATAACGGCTTTTTTTACAAGTCTCATTCTTATGCTGAGCTGCCTGTCGCCGTTTTACGGCACAAGAGCCGGCGCACAGGGCGAAGACATCGGGGTAACTATCAACAAATTCACAGTTTCTCCCGTGAGCGGAATGTATTATTACTACGATGATAATAACGAGATCAAATATTGGTGGAATCCGTACAGTCCAACCTCGGGTCACAGGTTCCTTTAAAGACTCGTGTATTCCTTCTCGGGTCAGGGCAGCCTTGACACCGGAGCAGTGCGCTTCACTCTGCCAAGGACTATTCTTGCGGACAGAGACGGAAATGTCGGCGATAAGCCGGTGCTCTCTGTGCCTAAGCTTTCCGAGGCGGGAGCAAGGAACGACTACGGCTATGAGCTGACGGACGACAGTATTATCATCTCAAACGTAAGGCCTGTATCAGCGGCTGGAAACGGTTATATAGAAATAGCTTACGAAATGACCAAAAGGACCTTCAGCTATATTGACGAAACGGAGACTTCTTCCGTAGAGTCACAGCTTTCTATAACAAGGAATGAGGATACCATTACAGCAGAGGACAGCAGCGCTCCTGTGAAGATCGACACCTTTGCAAAAGTGACGTATTCAAAAACAACAAGTCCCGAAAGCTTCTATCAGTCATGGCAGACCTCATGGGGCGCAAAGCCCGATGACGCAGATGATTATTATTATCTTGAATGGCTCGTGGTATCCTATATAAACGCGACCCAGCCGTATGATCTCAGTGTTAAACCCCGTCTGTCCGTTGGCGTGGATATAAACTGCCAGGCATCAGACTATACCGTAGCAGGCTATATGCTTGACGGCGCCGAAGCATATTCGGAATATAACAAAATGCTCAACCTGACCGAAACAGGCTACCGATACGACCGTGTGCTGACAAAGCACAGAAAAACCACCTTTGAGCCGCTTGAACAGTACAAGCTCTGGAACGACATAGACATTATCCTTACTCCGGCAGACGGAAAAGATCCTGAATACCATTACTATAGTCAGGCAAATTATATATACGATACCCCCGTTTTTGTTAAGCCCTTCGGAAACTGGAACTCATGGCTTTTTGGTACGACTTCGTGGGTACAGCATTTCGGAACGACATGGGATGTTGCAGACCGCCGACTTGAGGAGCTTAAAAACGGAACGATAGATTATATAGACGGCGATCTGAAATACTGCGTGTATACAGTAGGCATGCCCTACCCGAGAACTCTTGAGGAAAACGCCGACGAGGAGGACTATCAGAACTACGGCAAAGCAAAGGTCAATTATCAGATAACGGACGACACCTTCTATTATCTTGACGAGATAACGACGAGCAATGAAGAGATAACGATACCCGAGGGTACCGAGCCTATAAGCACAGATGATTACGAGATAGAGAATGTCAGCTTCAGAGTCAAGATAAACGATGCAAGGTTCGACGAGCGTACGCTGCGCTTTGTTATGATAAACGGAACCTATAACGAGGACGATATTCTATATTTTGACCTTGAGTTCAACGACAGCGGTGAATGGGTGGAGAACGCCGCCTCATGGAATCTCTGCACGAACGAATATACCGCCGATGACCGTTATGTTACGAGCATAAAAAAGGGCAGGGTCTACTTTGCCCCCAACTGTACCGGTTACAGAGTGCGCACGTCAAACGCACATTACAAAACCGCAATAGAGCTTATCCCCTACTGCAAGCTCAAAGGCTCTGACAGAGTATTGGAGCTTACCGGAGATCTCGATAAGGCGTGGCTGACGAATACGGCAAAAACTATCATTACAGACAAAAACGGCGGCGAGATATTCAGCAAGGATATAATTGCCCGCGATTATATCGTAGGCTTTATCAAAAAGGTCGATCTTACAAAGACTGTAACAGGCATAAGCAACAGCAACACCGACAAACGGGCAACGATATATTGGAAGGCGAGCATTGCAGAGACCTTCGTGACCTCTCAGGGGCTTCAGCATGTTCAGCAGGACGGCGGCGTTTTCTACGACCTGCTCCCCCTCGGCTGTGAGCCCGATCTTGGCTCGCTTTCGGTCAAGGCTTCCGGCAGAATGCTGAATGCTTCGGAATATGAGGTGTACACGGAGCGCAATTACAGGGATACCGGGCGCACCATGATAAGGCTCCTGATAAAGGACAGCTTTACCGAGGCAGTCGTTACCTACTCCACCATATATACCTGGGAGAGCATTATCGACTACGGCACCCTGCTTCTGAATTCGATAGCCTTTCAGACGGGCAATGACTCCATAGCCGACGGTATGCCGGACAACGGAGGAGAAATAACCGAGCACGATCTCATGAAGGAACTCGACCTCACCTCAGAGGGAGACAGGTTTCTCTATACCGAGCACAGCACCAACGTAGATGTTCCTATGGCCGCCTCATTGGGTCTTTCAAAAACGGTAATGTCCTCAGGAGATACCGCATATCTGCCCGAGACTACTACAGAACAGAGCGGCAGCTACAGCTACCGGTTCAGATATGCATCTTCTTTTGAAAGCAGATCAAAGGATATTATCTTCTATGACAGCCTTGAGAACTTTTCGGCTGAAGGCAGGCAGAGCGATTTTCATGGAACGCTTGAGAGCGTTGATGTCAGTCAGCCCGTTCAGAACGGCGTTGCTCCTGTGATATATTTTTCTTCTGTAGAAGGGCTCGATCTTTCGGAGCAGAAGGGGCTCGATGCCGAATATGAGGGAGAAAAGCTGTGGAAGACCGCAGAGGAATTCGGAGACATCTCGGCAGCAAGGGCAGTTGCCGTAGATCTTTCTAAAACCACCGAAGGAGAAGATTTTATCCTTTCCCCCTCGGAATCCGTCGTGGTCATACTCAATATGAGAGCGCCCGCAACGGACGAGAGCGGCAAGGAAGATCCCTGCGCCTACAACAGCATATATATGTCCGATACGGTTCTAAAGAGCAGCGAGGACTCTCCTGAGACCGGAGAAGAGGTAGACCAGAGCTATATCAGCCATGAATACACTACTGTCCATTACCGCATACGTTCACAGATCGACCTGCTCAAGACCGATAGTTCAGACAGCTCGGTCGTTATCAAGGACGCCGAGTTCACCCTTAGCGGAGTTTCCGACTACGGCACGAGCATTGAACAGGTGATGAGCACAGATAAAAACGGAAGGATCACGTTCAGAGATATAGAAAAGGGAAGCTATACTCTCACAGAAACGTCAACGCCTGCCGATTATTTCGGGCTGACAAGGTCGATAAGAGTGACAGTTGCAGGAGACGGCAGCATCATATATGACGGCGAGACAAAGGCTGCGGGAGAATACTATACGATAACCAACGACCCGAGGATACACTGCGACGTTATTTTTGCAAAGAGGGATCTTGTCACCAACAGGTATGTGAGCGGAGCAAGATTTGAGCTCTCCGGCACTTCGGACTACGGCAACGACATCAGTATGTATGCGGTGTCACAGAACGGCAGAGTTCAGTTTGAAAATGTTGAAAAGGGCACCTATAAACTCGTTGAGGTTGAAGCTCCCGAAGGTTATATCCCCTCGCGTACGGTATACAAGGCACAGGTCGCCGATACCGCAGGGGTCATAATCACCATAGACGCCGACGAGGGAGATCCCTCTGAGGACACTCTTTCCGTAAACGACAGTGGGCTGTATTCGGTTTTTAACGAGCCCTATCATTCATTCACTTTTTAACGAGCCCTATCATTCATTCACGATATATAAAGAGGGTCTTACCTATGGAATGCCGATCGAAGGCGCCGTATTCTCCCTCAAGGGTATATCTGATTACGGCAATGAGATAAACCTGACGGGTATCTCGCGCTCTAACGGCGAAATACTATTCAGCGGACTTGAGCCGGGCGTATATATCCTCAAGGAAACGGAGGTTCCTGAAGAGTATGTTCTCGATCCTGTTGAAAGGATCGTCACCGTAGACAGGCTCGGAAACACGGAAATATTGGGTCTTGAAATTGACGAATACGGTGCTTTTGTCGTTACCAATAAGGAAAACACCACGGTGACTATCATAAAGAAATGGGTCGGCGGCAGCGCGGACGAAAGGTATGAGAACAACGGTACGGGCGGCTCAGGCCAGGATATTCCCTCAGGTCAAGGCTCAGACCGAAGAAACACCGCAGGCGCACCCAACGAAACAAGAGACGGCAATGACGACAACAAGACCCCTAAGCTGCCCGATATTGTGATAAGCTCTGATATTCCTGTTCCCTATGCTGTGTTCGGCGGCGGCAACGAGCATTCGGTGCTTTCAACAGTCACGGCTCTTGAAAATATCCGCAGCTTTGCACCATACAGCGGCTCGGACGAAAGCTTTGCCGCCTATATAAACGACAACACGGCAATAAGAATAGACGACTACTCAACATCATATAAGATATATGCGCGGTACGACAGCACAACAGGTGCGGTCTGCTGGTGGTCCGACGCAAGAAGGGTATATCTCTCTGACGACTCTCACTACCTGTGGTACCAGCTGACAAACTGCACCTCTATAGACGTAAGCGGAATAGATACCTCAAACGTCACGGATATGAGCAGAATGTTCAAGGACTGCAGGGCTGTTACGTCTCTTGACCTGACAAGCTTCAATACTTCCCGCACTACCACCATGCTGGATATGTTCTATAACTGCTATGAGCTGACGAGCCTGGATATGAGCAGCTTCAACACCTCAAGGGTCAGCAACATGGGCAGAATGTTCGCAGAGTGCCATGCTATAACCGAAATAGACATCTCCAACTTTGACACCTCAAAGGTAACTGCGACCAATGCTATGTTCGCGCGCTGCTATGCGCTTGAGAGTATGGACCTTTCTATGCTCGACCTCTCAAAGACCCTTTCTATTAAGCAGATGTTCTTGCAGGACTCAAAGCTCAAAAGGGTAAATATGAGCACTGTCACTGATATGCGGGCTATGTTCAAGGACTGTACCGCTCTCAAAGAAGTAAACAAGTATGTATTTTCGACCACTGCCTGCAAAGACATGAGTTATATGTTCTATGGCTGCAAAAACCTTCTGTCACTTTCCGGCATGAACTTCACAACAGATGTCACAGAGAATATGAGCTATATGTTCTGCGGCTGTGAGAGCCTTACGAGTATAAATATGAGAAGCTACCATACTCAGGATGTCACAAGCATGAAGGCCATGTTCAAGGACTGCAAGAGCATGACAGGCTTACTGATAAGCGGCTTTGATGTCAGTGCAGTAACGGATATGTCTGAGATGTTCAGCGGGTGCGAGGCTCTTACTGTCCTTGACCTGAGCAGATTCGATACCTCAGCCGTAACCGATATGTCAGAGATGTTCAGCGGCTGTATAAGCCTTATTACCATATATGCAGAGGACCACGTATGGAACATTCAAAGCCTTAATGCTTCCAACGGTATGTTTGCGGAATGTATCGTACTCAAGGGCGGCTTCGGCACAGAGTTCGATAATGAAGCGATCGACGGCTCAATGGCTTATATTGACAGCGAGGAACAGCAGGGATATCTTACAAAGAAGACTGCGGCACATACGAGGGTGACCTATCATGTTACCGACGACAACTGCGAGGTAGAGGTACAGGACGACAATACCTGGGTATTTACTTTTACGGGACTCGACCCGAATACTCCCTTCTACGTATGGGAGGAAGAAGGATATGAGGGATACACAAGCAGCAACCCGAGAGATAACTATATCCAGCTCCAAGATAATACTGCCGTCATTGTCAATACAAAAGACGGAGAGGAACCTGAGGATCCTAAGTACGGGAACCTTACTATCGAAAAGAGCATTGAGGGTGATAATATACCCGGTGATGAGCTTGAAAGGAGCTTTATTTTTACAGTTGAGCTTTTTGATGAAAACG
>ONFW01000103.1 GCA_900317215.1 uncultured Eubacteriales bacterium
CCGCCGGTCATATTGAGCTTGCAGCTGTTGAAGAATATCCCGTTGCCGCCCTTCCAGCCATAGGTATGATACATTGTGGAATTCTGAGTGATGACCATGCCCTCTCTGAGATTGACCTCGCAGCCGGTATTGAAATAAGCGCCGCCGCCGTTTATGGCGTTTGTGTTTTTGCTTATCTCGCCGGATTCAAGATTTACTACAGTGTTGGAGCCGATGTACATTCCGCCGCCGGAATGAGTGTGAGTATCGGAGGTAAGAGTATTCTCGGAGAGTACCGAGCCTGTCATTAAAAATGTGGATCTGTTGTCTCCGGACTGTCCGCCCTCAAGGAAAATACCGCCGCCGTAATACTTTGCGCTGTTTCCGATGATCCTTGATCTCAAAAAGGCGATATCGGTTTTTGAGTAGGCATATACGGCGCCGCCCCTGTCGCCCGACACGTTATTATTCAGCTCGGAGCTGTCTATGGTTATCCTGTTCCTGACCTTTGCATGAGCTGTATGGAAATATATGCCGCCGCCGTAGGAGGCAGATGTGTTATTGTTAACACTGCTGTCGTAAAGCTCTATCTGAGAGCCGTTATAATCGGTGGTCATGAAAAAGAAAATACCGCCGCCATGGCTTGACAGAGCCTCATTGCCGGAGACGGAGCAGCCCTCGGTCAGCGAGAGATTCGTTTCGCTCCTGAAATACATTCCGCCGCCGGACTCCGCCTTATTGTCATCAACCGTGCTTGCCTTGAGACGGAGAGTCAGAGGATACTGGATAAACAGGCCGCCCCCCAGCTTTTCTGCCGTATTGCTCTTAAGGACAAGTCCCTGATATGTATAGCTGGCGGACTTGCCATTATCACAGGTGCGGTAGTAGTATATGCCGCCGCCGTTTTTTGCGGTATTGCCTATAAAGGAGCTGTCTGATATTTCGACACAGTCGCCCTGATAAGCGTAAAGGCCTCCGCCTTGCAGGTCACTGTGACAGTTTTTTATAGTGCTGTTTATCAGCTCCACCTGCGAATGTTCCTCGGCAAGTATGCCGCCGCCGTTTCTTGTGCTGGAGAAGGAATCCACTGTCACACCGTCAAGAATGAGTCTGCCGCCGTTCACGACGTCAGCCGCCCTTATATCCGCAGCGCCGTCGGATATCATTCCGCCGGAATCGGGAGAGGAGTTTTTCAGCTTGAGCATTCCGTAAACGGTTACACAGCTTTTTGTGCTTTCACTCTGCACGGGACTGAGAGTATAGCCGTTAAGGTCGATGACTGCACAGCAGTTATCCGGCACCGAGATATTCTCTGAGACATCTCTGTCAAGGATTATCCTTCCAGTCCCCGGCTCGTCCTCATCAGAAAAGGACGCAATGAGGTCTAAAGTATACTGCAGTCCCTGCTCCGCAAGCTCATAGACCTGCATATTCTCGGTTTCAAAATCCGGCTCTGATGCAGAGGCTCTTTTGAAGAGATCACCCACAACAAAGGTCGGCAACAGATTGAGTATCATGCAGACCGCAATAAAAGCGGCAACAGTTTTTATTTTTATGATTTTGTGTCTACCTGCATACATAAGCTTTTCCTCCGTTATATGCTGATACAAGGACTTATTTTTGTATAATTCTGATAAAGCCTTATAATGAAATTGTCCAATATAAACTTACAATATTCTTATAGTGTTATACTATTTTACCATTAAAAAGCGCAATAGTCAATTGAATGATTCGGTAATTCATGGAAATTATTATTTATGATAATTAAATAATAAAATATCGGGTCGTTTTTGGATAAAGTGACAAAAATCCTCCCGTTCTCAAAATGAAAACGGGAGGATAACCTTCATATCATTTGGAACTGCTCTCCGAGATATCTGTTTATGATAATATCGAAGAAGCTCAGCCCTTAAGAGATGCAGCACAGCGGAGAGGCTATGACGCCGCGCGCAGCGTGTAAAGCTGCATGCTTTACGCCTTTTTTCTTCTGTCCTTAATTGCCTGCTTGAAGTTTGTAAGTACAATTATCGAGCCGACAACATAGCCTAATGTAATTATGAATATTACAACGGTATCAATAAGTATTCTTGGGTCGTCAAAGCTTAAAAGCGCACCGGAGAATATTGTCGGCAGAATTGAGAGAAACAGCAAAAACAGACCTGCAGCAAAGCCTACTCTTGTATTGAGCTTTGTAGGATCCTTCCACACCCTGTAGCCGATTATTCCTATAGCTATATGGATCGCCGCATCAAACATTGAGAACGACATGAAGAGTATCAGCTCCAGGGTAACATCCTCCCAATTGATGAACACGTCAATGGATATAAGCTCTACAGCATAAAGAAAAGCCTGCAAAACCAGCACAAAGCCCGAAGCCAGCATTAGCCTGCGCCCTATCCTGAACAAACGGTTCTTTTTGAGATCTCTGTATTCTCTGATAGCAAAGTTTTCCAGAGCAAAGCGGATCAGGATAAAGGTGGGTATAGCGCAGTAAAGGAAGATACGCATGACAAGATAGTTGTTGACATCCGAAAGCAGAGAGCGCACCACATCGGAATTCATAGGCTGGAACAGCTCGCGGAAAAACTGTGAATCAAAAACAGTCTGACCGGCAGCCGCATCATAGGCAAACATTGCGTTTCCCATAGGCGTTCCGCCGATATAGCCCGAGGGCAGCATCAGACCGAGAGCTGCCACTACAAAAAGGATAGCCGCAAGAGCAATGCCTCTGTATCTGTTGAATGGGATACACATTGAAAAGACCACTACAAGGCCGGCTATCGTTATGAGGACGGTCATCATTGAACGGACATTTTCGTCAACGACGAAGGGCGGGTAGCCGTAGAATTTCGGCACCGTATTCAGCATTATCGGCAACAATATCGCAGAAGCCATCAGAACTCCGGCGGAAACAGACTGCGTGACAATGTTTTTCATAAAGGAGCCGCGTATAGGCGTTCGTATCGGCTCAAGGGAAAGAAGAAAGCCTCCTGTACCGATAACAGCCGCCTCAAGCATATACATGTTTTCAATAGAAAACCACATGTGACCCTTTGCAAAGGGAATGAGAACAAACGAGAACAGGAAGATAGCAATTGATTTCATAAGATACAGCACTGTTGTTTTCTGTATATTTCCGATAACACGTCTGCCCTCTCCCACTACCTCCTTTAGATGACTGAAATCATTATCGAGGAGAACAACGTCGGAGCAGGATTTTGCAGCCTCGGTAGCTTTTGCAAAGGTTATCGAAAAATCAGAACGGCGCAGCGCGAGAATATCATTTACACCGTCGCCCGTCATTGCGACCTTATTTCCCTTAGCCTGAAGAGCCTGCACGAGAGCCTCCTTCTGCTCGGGAGAAACACGGGCAAAAATTGTATATTTGTCTGCTATCTCCGGTATCTTTTCAAGGGGGACATCTGCAAGGGAGATGTACTTGTCAGCATTCTCTATACCGCATTTCTGAGCTATCAGACTGACTGTCAGGGGATTATCTCCCGATATTACCTTGACCTCCACCCCGTTATCCCTGAAAAATGCAAGGGTATCGGGGGCTGTATCCCTTATATGATCCTCAATAGATATAAAGGCGATCAGCTTGTCATCTAAAGTCATGGCGATCACACGGTTTCCGTGCCGTGCTCTCTCCTCAACATAGGAAAGTCTTTCGTCGTTTTCGGGGATAAGGTATTCGGGCGCGCCCATAAGAAGCCTCTGTCCGTTTTTATAGACAAGCCCCGAATACTTTTTTGCGCTTGAAAACGGGATTTCTTCTGCTGTCTCCGGAGACTTCTCCGAGCCGAAGTATTTGAAAACAGCCTCTGAGGTAGCATTTTTCTCATCTGCCGAGGCTACTAAAGCACGGGCATGGCGTTTGACCTCTTCAAGCGGGATAAACGCCTTTACCTCACTTACTGTCATTGTTCCGTCGGTAAGCGTGCCTGTTTTATCAAGGCATATAATATTTACACGGGAGAGGTTTTCAAGAGAGTAAAGCTCCTGAACAAGCGTTTGCTTTTTTGTGAGCTGTGCAATTGAAACAAGCATCGCTACCGATGCGGTAAGGACCAGTCCGGTGGGAATAATGCCTACGCCGAACATACCGTCAGTGAGGATAATGAGCGCCCATGTGACAGGGTCGTCGAGTGAGAGGGTAAGACCGTTCCATAATGTCGGGTCTGAGCCATGTACTGATACCTTATATACAAGTGTAACGGTGACAACAGCAGCGGCGATACACAGCCCTACAGTAAGCACCTTGATTATCGTCATAATGGAGGTCATCAGCTCAGATTTATGGCGCGAGCTGTTTTTTACCTTTCTTGTAAGCTCTGCGGCATAGGTCTCGTCTCCTATCTTATCAGCCCTGCATCTTGCCGAGCCTACGATTATCGAGGAGCCGGAGAGGATCGTGTCGCCTGCACGCTTTTTTATATAGTCGGACTCTCCGGTGAGCATTGACTCATCGACCTCAACCTCGCCTGAAAGCACAATGAGATCCGCAGTAGCCTGTTCGCCCGCAGATACAGCAAGAATATCGTCGAGCACTATCTGTGTAGCATCTACAGGTATGATCTGCCCGTCACGTATCACCCTGCTTTTTGTAGTAGTAACGATCCTGAGACGCTTTATTACCTTAAGGCTCTTTATCTCCTGAAACGTACCCATGCATACGTTCATCACTGCAGGAAGCAGAAAGATGAACTTTGAGAAGCCGAAATACTCATCGGCAACATCAGCTCTGCCTATAGCCTGGAGATATATATTGAAGCCTATGAAGATGAAAGCAATGGTAAAGAGAACTATATTGAAGAATGTGAACAGATTCGAGGCTATTATTTTAAGGGTGCTTTTTTCATTCGGATCTGTCGGAGTGTTGATATACCCCTTTTTGATCCTTTCCTCAACAGCCTTTGCCGAAAGACCCTTTTCTGCAGGAGCGTTTATGCGCTCTATCGGCTGTCTGTGCATTTCTTTTCTGCTCATAAAAAAATCTCCTTATGAGTTACTAACATTATCTGTTCTATTTTACCATAATTAGCTTTTTTTTTCAAGTAAAAGCTACAAGATTTCACAAAAACCATATCCTGTAAACCGCGTTTGAGCTGCTTCCTCATAATTATCAGCGCAGCAAAACGGGAGCAGCCTCATATACCTTATTCTGTCAGTAAGCCTGCATATTCTATTAAAACAGTTTTATTATACATCTTGATAAATAATTGAATAAAGTGTATAATAAGGCTTAGGTAATCGAGATCATAAAAGGAGGTAATAAAATGCTCAGAGATTTTGAAACAAAAAAAAGAGAGGACAAGGCTTCACTCAATGCTGAGATCAAAGCACTGCAGTCAGTGCTGCTCGGTCAGCAGCAGCTTCTGATGAAAGCAGAGCTCCCTGTTATAGTAATGATAGAGGGCTGGGCTGCAGCCGGAAAGGGCAGTCTTATCAAGGAGCTGATAAGCGAGCTTGACCCGAGATTCTATCATGTCGAGTCTCCCAAGGTGCTGCGTGAAGCAGAGGAACGCTTTCCTTTTTTATATCAATACATGAAACCGATACCCGTGAACGGAAAGGTAACCTTTCTTGATTCCGGCTGGATGGAGAACGTGGTACGCAAGTATCTGCGTCATGAGATAAACAAGGACGAGTACAGAAGAAGAATACGTCAGGTCAATGAATTTGAAAGACAGCTTCGTGATAACGGTTATATAATCCTCAAGCTGTTTCTGCATATAAGAAAGGACGTACAGTATGAACGCCTGTACGGGCTTGTTGAGGAGCCTGCTACCGAGTGGCGCGTTGACGGCGAGGACCTGTGGCAGCATAAGGAATACAAGCGCTTTCTTGAGGCGTATGATGATTTTATGGAAAAAACCAATGAGATAGTCGGCTGGCATATTCTGGACGGCAACAGACGAAAAACAGCAACAAGAGATGCGCTCAGGATAATCACCCAAAGGATAGAAAGAGGCGTAAGCGAAGGCAGATTTGAGGGAGTCTCTCTTGAAGAGGATTTCCCGCTCAGGGAAATGCCCAAGCTGAAGGACGTTGATCTGTCGGTATCCATTGAAGATGATGAATACAAAAAGGAGCTAAAACGGCTGCAGTCAAGAATAAGCGAGCTTCACAACATCATATACAGAAAGAGGATCCCCGTTATTTTTTGCTATGAGGGCTGGGACGCCGCAGGAAAGGGCGGAAATATTCGCAGACTCACCTACGCTCTCGACCCGAGGGGCTTTGACGTTCACCCTATAGCTTCTCCTCTGCCTCACGAAAAAAACAGGCATTTTCTCTGGCGCTTCTGGACAAAGCTGCCCAAAAGCGGCCATATCTGCATATTTGACAGGACATGGTACGGCAGAGTCATGGTAGAGAGGATAGAGGGCTTTTGCAGTGAAAAGGACTGGCGCAGAGCCTATCATGAGATCAATGAGTTTGAGAGAATGCTCACGGACTGGGGCGCCGTTCTTCTGAAATTCTGGATACATATAGACTCCGACGTTCAGCTTGAACGCTTTAAAGACAGACAGAACACCCCCGAAAAGCAGTGGAAGATAACTGATGAGGACTGGCGCAACCGCGAAAAATGGGACGAGTATGAGATCGCAGTGAACGAGGTGCTTGAAAAAACAAGCACGAAAAATGCTCCATGGCACATCATCGAATCCAACGACAAGCAATATGCGCGTATAAAAACACTTAAAATAATCGTCAAGGCACTTGAAAAAGCTATTGACAACCATTTTGAAAACATGATGAACAAATAAACAGTGCCGCCCGACAGCCTTTTAAAGCTTGTCGGGCGGCGTTTTCACTTAGTCTGAAAAACAATGCATAAGAAGATATCCCTTAGTTCAACTTTGCGGTCATCAGGTCTTGTAGAACAGCTCGTTCTCATCCTCAACAGAGATCAGGAAGGCGCCGTTGTAAGTGTAGACCTTTGGTACACCCTTTACCGAGACAGTCACCTTGTTGTCGTTCAGCTCCCAGAGACCGACTACAGTCCCCTCTATCTCGCTTCCGGTGATCTGCACCATACCGTCATCGGTAAAGGTCATAAATACAACAATCTCACCGTTGCCATAAGCCCATTTGCCGTAAATATCACTCGTCTGATATCCGCTCCTGCTTTGCTCAGAGGTCTGTGACGAACCCTTTTTTGTAAATACTAACTGTTCATCACTGTCGCTGATGAGCTTTTCTCCCTGATAGGTCATTTCGACAGTCTCACCATTGACAAAAAGGGTTAGCTTATTATCGAGAAAAGCCCATTTTCCGTAGGTTTCTCCTGTTCTGCTGCTGTAGGTCATCATTGAGGTGCCGTTTTCCATGAGCCGCATATCAACAGTTTCACCGTCATAGGTACAGCTCCATGTTCCGACAAGCTCCTTTTCGCTGACAGATGAGCTTTCCTCTTCGCTTGTCTGACCCGACCATTTAGCAGGAGAAGTGGTCCCTTTTTTAAATGTGGTCTTACCGTCACCGCATACAAAAACGCCATCCTTGTATTCCATAACGGTAGTGCTGCCCTCAAAGGTGAGCGTAAGCTTTTTTCCCGATAAGCTCCATTTTCCGAGAACACTGTGTGTCAATGCGTTTGAGCTGACTATAGCGTCGCCGTTTTCGATTATCTTCACGTTGATATATCCGTTTTCGTCCTCACTCGTCCAGAAACCGAGAAGTTGCTCCGCAAGAGAGGCGCCCGACTCCTGCTTTTCCTTCTCTGAGGGCTGGCTTTCACTCACAGAAACGACCGATATCTCGCTTGCTTCAGAGGCACTCTCCGAGCCTGTCTGTCCGCCGCTGTTTTTACAGGCTGCCAATGACAGGACTGTCAGCACAGCCGCAGCAAGAAGGGCTGTTTTTTTAACGGTTTGTGATATCATAGATCATTACTTCCTTTTCAAAGCTGCCGTTTTGACCGGCAGGCTTGTATTTAATCGGTTCAATTGCTATTATTGTTTTTCTCATCTGCTGTGTTCCAGAATCTTATCATAGTATCGGCAAAGCTTAGCTCCTTACCCGTCCAGCCGTAAAGAAGATTGGTTCTGTAGCCGTATTCGGGAATAACAGCATTGCTGTAGCCAGCAGTCTGAACACTGAACACATTCACCTTGGGATTAACCCTTGTTCTGTATTCGTTGATAAGCTTGGCGGCATCGATATAGTTAAAGCTGAAAACACCATAGCCCCTGCGGGAATACTCCTTTTTGCTCTCCTCAGTGCCGTAAAGCCCGCCATGCCCCGCCTGCTGGTCAGAGTAGATGAATATATTATCCCAATGCTCCTTTTTATCAATGGCATCGCGCAAGAATATCCAGATGCCGTTCTCGGTAGCAGAGCCAACGTCCTTTGTTCTGTTTTTCGTCAATTCGTTACACTGAGAAAGGATCCCGTTCCGCTTTAAAACAGGCTTAACGATCAGCTTGTCTCCGAATTTCCCCACATATCCCTCGTCCGAATTGCGGGCGGTTATGATCGAGCTGAGATTATCTATTTCTGCAACAGTAACGCTTCCGAATTCTGAATTGAATGTTCCCCATGCGCTTCCCGAATTATCTGAAAGGCACATAGTCCTGCCGTGCAGCTTCGGCATATTATCACAGGCAAGATCAATACATTCCTCAAGAGCATCAAGCACCCAACCCTTGTGATAGATATCATTGCAATTTGAGATCATCTTGTATGCCGTAAAATATCTGAACGGGAATTGCTTTCCTCCCTTTACACCCTCCTTAAGCTGCTCAAGCACGCTCCTGCATAGCTGCTCGTCCTCAGTCTCACTGAAAATACCTCTAAGGTTGCGGAGCAGAGCCATATGCCCGAGCCTGATAGTTGAAAGAATATCCTTCCACGAAACCTTAGCTGCTCTTTTCGCCTCCCATGTGCTGTTATCATCTTCAACTTTTATTGTACCCGTACGCATAAGCTCGTCAATATACTTTGAGTTTGCATGGCATATCCTGACTGTGTCGATCATTCCTATGCCGCTGTTTTTATATTTGAAAAGCTCATATACAGATGCGGCCTCAAGCCTTGAAGCCCAGCTTCTTTTCAGAATGTTTGGTATCCCCTTTTTGCTCTTGTTCTTATAAAGATAATAGGCAAGCTGAGAGGCAGGCTCGTCAGCCCTCTGCATTACCTCCTTCTGGAGCTTTGAGAACAGACCCTTCTCAGCTTCGCTGAAGCTGACTCTTTTAGGATGTACAGCCGCTCTTACCATTATTATCTGCGGATTGAGCCGCATAAGATAGTCCTTTCTGAGTGTTACCGCCCATTCAAGGACTGCCTTGAAATCATAGTCGAGAGCCTCATCTATCAACTTCTCCATTATCTGAGAGGTCGTCATTTTCTCAAAGCTGTCAGGGAGTATACTGTAGGGTGCAAAAAGCTTGTGCGTAATATATTTTTCATCAGGCATTGTCGCAGGTGAAAATTCACCGTCTCTGTAATACTGCGGCTCACCGAAGATAGACGAAGCCGACACCATTTTCAGTGTTTCCAGCGGGTCGTATTCATATGATATACCGCCCATAAAATTTTCGACAGCCCTGCTGGTCTCTGCCTTTCTCTGAGCGTCCGCCGCCCTTGATATTTTACTCATTGCCTTGCCTCCTTTTTATTTCTTGTTCTCAGTCAGTATTCTGATAGCCTCAAGATATTTCCTATGTCTTTCAAGATCATGCTCCGTCACGGTATCAAGTCTGCTAAGATCGCTGTTATGACGCAGATCGGCAAGCTTGACCGCTTCGGCTATAGGGTTGCCGATAACTCCCCTGACATAATCATAATAAGGCACCTCGGGAGAATGAGTAAGCAGTCTTACGGCTGTCATCACCTCATCGGGAAAGCCCTCTCCTTCAAGCTCCTCAAAGGTGATATCCGTATCCTCAACAACGTCATGGAGCAAAGCTGCCACGGTGGAGTATTCGTCCTCCATTTGTTCCGCAAGATGATAAGGGTGAAAGACATAAGGCAGACCTGTCCTGTCATACTGTCCGTGATGCGCCCTGTAGCAAATAAGCATTGCTTTTTTTGTAAGCGCTGTATAGATCATATTATCTCTCCTCCAAAACAAAAAGGGACGCCTTACGGCATCCCGACAAGCAACAAGGCACAAAAACACCTCCGCGGTACAGTCCTGCGCCGCAGACATTCTCTGAGCCTTGGATTTTCTATAATAGGATACCGTGAATAATGAGGACGATATTTTTCCGGGCTCCGAAAGCCCGCTCATAACAATCATGATGTAATCGTCCATCCCGCTACGGTATGATATAATTATATACTGTTTCCGGCTGAATGTCAACCGAAAACTACACTCACTCCGCCGAATAGCCTTAGACTGTCAGGCATAGTATGGAGTGAGGTGATAAGATGCTTGAGCTAATTTCCGCAATACTCACAAGGCTTTCGATGATCTTTATTCTTCATGTAACGGGTGCGGGAGCATTTCCGAGACCGCTCTGTGCAAGTGAAGAAAGGGAGCTTCTGTTAAGAGCTTCCAACGGTGATATAGGCGCAAGGAACAAGCTGACCGAGCACAATCTCAGACTTGTAGCCCATATCGTAAAAAAATACTACGGAACAGGCGCAGATCCCGACGACCTTGTTTCTATAGGGACAATAGGACTGATAAAGGCTATCAATACCTTCAATTACGAAAAGAACATAAAGCTGTCGAGCTATGCGTCAAGGTGTATCGAAAACGAGATACTTATGTATTTCCGCGCAACAAGAAAAAACTCTCTTGATATATCTATGAACGAGGAGATAGACCATGACTCAGACGGGAATGCTCTGACACTGAGTGATGTTCTTGCTCAGGAGGACAGCATTGCCGAGGAGCTGGACATGAAGATCAAGACCGAAAAGCTGCCCCGTTATATTAAGGAATGTCTGACGCCAAGAGAGGCTATGATAATCAGGCTGAGATACGGGCTTAACGGGAAAAAGCCTCTCACACAGAGGGAGGTCGCAGCCCTGCTTAAGATATCGAGATCCTATGTTTCAAGAATAGAAAAAAAGGCTCTGCTCAAGCTGAGAAAAAGATATGAAAGGGCGTGAAGCAGCTTTCCGAAAAAAAGCTGCCGTACCCTTTTGGAGTACAGCAGCTTGATTTAAGCCTTAACAGACTGATTATTTGTAATACTTATCTCTTGCGACATAGGAAGTATGGAGATAATGATGAGATTTCTCGCCGCCGGGAGTGCCGAAGAACTCGTCATAGACCATCTTGATAACGGGGCTGTCATCACATACTCTGAACTCTGCGTTCTTGTCGTAATCATAGAGAGCCTTGGAGCGAAGCGCCTTGTAATCAACATAGTTGCTTACGCTGTCGCTTCTTGTCGGCTGACCGCCGCCGTTGATGCAGCCGCCGGGACATGCCATGATCTCTACCATCTGATAGTTAGCCTCGCCCTTCTTGATCTTTTCAAGAAGCTTTCTTGCATTGCCGAGACCTGATGTAACAGCGACATTTATCTTAACGCCTGCTACCTCATATGTTACCTCACGAACAACCTCGGGTCCGCGAACCTCCTCAAAGTCGACCTTCTTGAAGTCGCCGTCAAGGATCCTTGCAGCAGTTCTGAGAGCAGCCTCAAGAACACCGCCTGTTGCGCCGAAGATAGCGCCGCCGCCTGATGCCTTGTTGAACGGAGCGTCGAAATCCTCCTCGGGAAGATTTGCAAAATCAATACCTGCACGCTTTATCATTCTTGCAAGCTCTCTTGTGGTGAGTGCAACATCGACATCGTCATAATTCTCATCTGAGCGGAGCTGAGGTCTTGTAGCCTCAAACTTCTTGGCTGTGCAGGGAATAACGCTGACTACGAAGATATCCTTCGGGTCGATATTGTTCTTCTGTGCATAATAGCCCTTGAGAAC
>ONFW01000192.1 GCA_900317215.1 uncultured Eubacteriales bacterium
CCCGAAACCGTTGCGGATATGAGGGTCGTGACCGAGGATTTCTGCCGCAGGTGGCAAAGTGAAGCGGAAAACGCCTATGATAAGCTGTATAAGGCTCTTGAGGATATGCCTGCAGAGCAGGAAAAGCTTGCCCAATCTCAGGAGCAATGGCACTCTGAGCTTGAAGAAACCGAGCAGAGCTTTATCATGGAGGCCTCGGGAAACGGGACATACGGTATGCTGGCTGCGGATTCCGCAATGATGAATTACTACAAGAGCAGAGCCGCTGTGCTGTATCATCAGATATACCTTCTCAACGGCAGCTTTGAAATGACCTGATATGATACTGGGAGAGGAACTGCATATGAAAAAGAGAATAATAAGCCTTCTTGCCTTGATACTTGCGGCTGTATCACTGTTGATGCTTACTGCAGGCTGTGATCTTGAGGCGCACAAGAAAAACGACAGCTATGTTTCCGATGTCAAGAACCTTGTAAACGATACCGTGAATTATACAAGAAGGCTCAAACAGCAGGATGAAGCCTTTGAAAGCAAAGACAGCGAGAAGCTGAGAGGCTATCTTCTTGCTGCTGATGACCTTATCAATACTCTTGAGCAGATACAGAAGCTCCGTCCGACTGACGAATTTGATGAAATGAACGACAGGCTCAGGACAGCAGCGGAAGCTGCCATGAACAATATAACTCAGATAAGATCCTTTGTGGCTTATGCAAGCGAGAGCGGAGATGACGGGATCTATAAACGGGAAAAGGAAAACTACCTCCAGAACTACATGGCGTACTATGACGAGATGAAGGAGCTTTCCTCGGAGATACAGACCTATTGGAGAAATGCCTGACGTTCCGACGTGCAAAGCTCAAAAAAGGGACTGCATGCAGTGATATTCTGCGGCAGTCCGTTTTTATTCTTGCGGTTACGCACCGGCGGGGGTTTGCTTTTTTTCGGAGATAGTGGTATAATACATATAATAATACTATCGGCGGTGAGATCGTGAAGAATATAATGACTGAGAGCAGACAAAGAATACTTGACTATCTTAATGAATCGGCGGCTGAAGGTATCATGCCTACCGTAAGGGAGATATGCGCGGCTACGGGAATGAAGTCCACAGCCACTGTGCATTCTCATTTAAAGGTGCTTGAGGAAAACGGGTATATCTCAAGAACAAAGGGACACCGTTCTATCAAAATGCAGGGAACAGAGCCCTCAGTAAATGTGCCTGTTGTGGGAAGGGTCACTGCCGGACTTCCGATCTATGCGTTTGAGGATATTACGGGCTATATTCCCTTTCCTGCGTCAAAAGCAAGAGGAAGAGAGCTTTTCGGTCTTAATGTCAAAGGCGAGAGCATGAGAGATATCGGGATCTATGACGGAGACATTGTGGTTTGTGAGAGAACTCCCGTTGCCGAGAACGGAGACATCGTTGTGGCGCTGATAGGTGATGAGGCAACGGTGAAAAGCTATTTCAGGGAGGACGGACATTACAGACTCCAGCCTCATAATCCCGATTTCGAGCCGATAATAACCGATGAGCTGAGTGTTCTCGGAAGGGTTATATCACTTTACAGAGAATATTGAAAAAGAAAAAGGGATATACTATTATTTAAAGGAATTTTCAGAATAAAGGGTGATAAGATCTGATGTTCGGATTTGTAATGAATAAACGCAGGCTGAGACGTATCCTTGCCGCTGTGCTGATGCTGATGATAACAGCGTCGGTCTTTGTCTGCGGAAACCCGCTCAGCGTAAGGGCTGCGGAAATAATCGACAACGGAGACTATGTTTTCCGTGTGCTTGAGGACGGCAAGACCGCTGAGATCGTGAACTATAACGGAAAGAGCCTCTATGTATCCGTGCCGGCTTCAGTGGATAAGTATAAGGTCACAAGGGTGGGAACAGCCGCCTTTATGTCAAACAAGACTATAAAGGAGGTCGAGGTCCCCGGATCTGTTGAGGTGATAGGGTCAAATGCCTTTGCGGGCTGTGCGGGTCTGAAAAAGCTTGAAATTAAGGGCAGTGTTGAGACTGTTGGCGAGTGTGCCTTTATCAACTGCTCTTCGCTTGAGACTGTCGTGATACGCGAGGGAGTGCTCAATATCCTCGATTCGGCTTTTTCAGGCTGTAAGCTTCTTAAAAGCATAGAGCTTCCTGAAAGCATCATCAAAATAGGAAAGTACGCATTTTTTAATTGCGGCTCACTTGAGAAGATCACTGTCCCGTTGACGATAAAGGAGCTCGGCGGCTATGCCCTCGAAGGGACAAAATGGATGAAGGATCAGAAAACAGAGTTCATTACCGTTGCAAACGGAATACTTATAAAATATACGGGAAAGGAAAAGGCAAAAAGCCTGCCGAATACGATCAAGCAGATCGGAGATTACGCTTTTTCGGGGAATACGGAGCTTACTACCATTCTTCTTCCCAATACTGTAACAAGGGTCGGACAGTCTGCGTTTGAGGGATGTACCTCTCTGAGTGAGATCACATTGCCGCCGTCTGTAATTTCAATAGGCTCGAGAGCCTTTTACGGCTGTGAGTCGCTATCCTCAGTTGAGCTTCCTTCAAAGCTCAAGGAGCTTTCGGAAGAGGTGTTCGGCTGCTGCACCGGTCTGAATGGCATTACTGTTCCCGGAAATATTGAGAAGATAGGCAAGTGTGCTTTTGCGGAATGTACTAAGCTGCGAAGCCTGAAGCTGCAGAACGGTATAAAGGTGATAGGAGCTCTTGCGTTTGACAAATGTGCTTCTCTGGGAAGGGTCGTGCTTCCGGAGTCTGTCAAGGAGCTGCAGGACGTTGCCTTTTCCGAGTGCATCAATCTGACAAGGGTTGAATTCAACGGCGATACCGAGCTGGGAATAGGAGTCTTTTTCAATTGTAAAAGCTTGTCTGAGGTCGTTTTTTACAGGACGCCTTCCAATATCAGCGAATACGCCTTTACGGGAACGGGAAATCTGACCTTCTACAGCGATCAGGGAGTGTATGTTGAGGATTACGCAAGAAGGATAAAGGCGTCAAGCGAGAATGTTAAAAATCTTCCTCCTTATGAGGATAAGGGTATTGCGGAAAAGCCTGTGGAGGATAACGGGGGCGGATTCTCGGGAACATATACCTTTATCGTTATAATGATCGTTTTAGTGGATGTCGGGCTGATAGTTGTATTAAGCATTTATCTTCTTTTCTTCAACAGAAAAAAGAAAAAGAAAAAGCAGGCTCATGCTGCAGCGCCGGAAAAGGGTGTTGGTGAAGGCAGGGTAGAAGCACCTAAAAGAGCCGAGGCTCCCTCAAAGGATAATCCGCGTGAAAGACCACACAGGGGCGGGGACGGCAGCAGACCTGAACGAAAGAACTGATATCGGAGGAGAACGATGCACGGCAAGCTTCAAGGTACAAAAAGGCTCACGGCAATAGCTCTGCTTCTGACTGTCGCCTTTATTCTGAGCTGGCTTGAAATGATACTGTCCTTTCCTATGGCTGTTCCGGGGATAAAAATAGGGCTTGCGAATCTTGCAATACTGTTTACTCTGTATTACTGCGGAGCAGGCGACGCTCTGTTTGTACTCACAGGAAGACTTGTTCTCAACGCAGTGCTTTTCGGAAATGCCTCTTCCCTGATATTCAGTGCCGCAGGCGGGTTTCTGAGCTTTATCGTGATGTGTGTCTGTAAAAGGCTCTTCGGTAGACATATAGTATACGTCAGTATTTTTGGGGGAGTCTTTCACAACATTGGTCAGCTCATTGCCGCGAGCATTGTGCTTTCGACACCGTTTGCTGCCTATGCGCCATATCTTATTATAGGCGGTATCGCAGCGGGATTCTTTAACGGTATCGTTGTTAGCCGTCTGCTGAAAAGCAGACCGTTCCGAAGGGATGATGAACATTCTGACGGCGAGGCGGAAAACTCTTGCGACAGGGAAGAAAGCGACACATCCCACAGCCTGGAAGAAAATGCAGGAGCAGATAAAAATGAATAAGAATACGGGTCAGCTCATGACGTCATGTCACGGGCTGACCCGTTTTTTATATAGTCCGGCTGTTTTCCGTTTGAGGGGATCATTCTTTACAGTGTGACGGTAAAGCAGATCCATTTGCCGTATTCGCTTTGAGCGCTGATTTTTCCGCCGTTGGCCTCTGCACTTGCCTTTGCAATAGCAAGTCCGAGTCCGTAACCGCCTGAGCTGCTGTTTCTTGCCTCGTCACGACGGTAGAATCTCTCAAATATCTTGTTCAGCTTATCCTTCGGAACTCCTTCGCCCGTGTTGTAGACCTCTATTATTTTTTTGCTTGATCTTGTGTATAGCCTTGCCCTGATAAGCCCGTGCTCGTCCGAGTATTTTACGGCATTGTCCAATAATATGGTTATTATATGCCTGATCTGACTTTGATCTCCCTTGTATTTGATATCGGGTGCGGCATCGACCTCAAGCTGCTTTCCAAGCTCAAAGACCCTGCTCTCAAAGGGAAGTACTGTCTGCAGAAAAACATCAGTGAGATTGAATTCCGTCATAACGGGCTTATGACCCGTTTTATCGTCAAGACGTGCAAGACACAGAAGCTCGTTTACAAGCTCGTTCATTCTCGTTGTTTCAGAGCGTATGTAGCCGAGCCATTTATTCTCTCCGGTTTCTGTTTCGAGCACATCGGTGTTTGCGCTAATTACGGCAAGGGGGGTCTTAAGTTCGTGACTTGCATTGGATATGAACAGCTTTTGCTTATCAAAGGTCTCCTTTACAGGCTTGACAAGCCAGAAGGCAAGCGCTATCGAAAGCAGGAAGAAGCCAAGGATAGTGAGAAGACCGATCAGGGAGGTGGAATAGAGAAGATTCTTCTGTATCTGATTGTATGTCCTGATATCCATGAAGACGATTATCCTGCCGTATAGCTTGGGCTGGATATAGAAGGCATAGTTGCCAAGCTCTCCGTAGCTCTGACCTGTGTTTAGCGCTTCGTTGGCATAGCTTATTATCTCTTCCTGTTCTATCTCCACCGTTCTTGATAGAATGACCCTTCGCACGTTATAAAAATGATCTACCTGTATCGAAAAGCAGTCCGTAAAGCCCGACTGTGAATCACTGTATGGGTCTATGCTCTCAAAGTCGGAGGGAAGAAAGCCGTCGTTGTCGGCGATCCTTATTATCTTGGTCTCTATTTCGCTGCGGTTTCTTGATGTCTCGATCGCATTGATCGAAAACATGATACCGAACACGGCAAGGGTGAGAATGAGAGTGATGACAATGATTATCTTTGCTCGAAGTTTATTTATCATTTTGCACCTTCCAGGCAATAGCCTATGCCGCGTCGTGTTTTTATCTGTACCTTTGAATGGAGCATGGCAAGCTTCTTTCTGAGGAAGGAAATGTATACCTCGACGTTATTGTATTCATTCTCGTCATCGCTGCCCCATATCTTTGTCACGAACTGCTCCTTTGTGATGATCTGACTTGAGTTGGAAATGAGCATTTCGAGCATCTGAAACTCCTTCCTTCCGAGAACGACAGCTCCGTTGCCGCAGATCAGCTCGCCCTTTTTGAGATCAAGGGTTATATCCCCGTATTTCGGGTTGATATCTGGAGCTGCGTTTCTGCGCCTTGTCATCGCGCGTACCCTTGCGAGGAGCTCGCCCGTTGAAAATGGCTTGGTCATATAATCATCTGCGCCGCAGTCGAGCCCCTTTATCTTATCGTCGGTTTCGGATCTTGCCGTGAGAAGGAGAACGGGAGTATCAATTTCCTTGACCCTTAGATAAGACAGCACGTCAAGACCGTTCATTTCCGGCAGCATGATATCGAGTATAATGCAGTCATAATCACCGCTCAGAGCAAGCTCAAGTCCTTTCTTTCCGTCGTTCGCTATATCCACATTATATTTTTCTTTTCTGAGAATAGCACCCACAGCCTCGGCAAGTCCTGTTTCGTCTTCAACAACAAGCACGGTCATTTGCGACCCTCCATTCTGTGTTTTTCATATAGTATTATATTACATTTCCCTATCCGAGTGCAATAAAAAAATCTCCGTTGCCATTGCAAGGATCATTACATTTTTTACGAGTAATTCTCAAAAAAAGACTGCCGCAAAATGATGATCTGCGGCAGCCGTGTTATGTATTATTTCTTTTTCTTTGTTGTTCTTTTAGCGGGAGCCTTGGGAGCCTCCTTCTTTTCCTCAGCCTTAGCCTCAGTCTTGGGAGCCTCTTTCTTTTCTGCAGCCTTAGCCTTGGCCTTGGGAGCTTCCTTCTTTTCCTCAGCCTTAGCCTCAGCCTTGGGAGCTTCCTTCTTTTCCTCAGCCTTAGCCTCG
>ONFW01000252.1 GCA_900317215.1 uncultured Eubacteriales bacterium
ATATAGATTTTTATACTGAAGCATTGATGGCCGTTCAGCGCCCGTATTACCCAATCTCTGTCAAGGGGGACGGAAAATCTCCATGGGGTGATAAGCTTGTCCTTCATTAGCTTAGGTGAGATCAACGATAGATCTCCTCTTCCGGATAATCTTACCGGATCCTTGACGGGGTCAAGTGTAAACGTTTCTTCTTTCTTTTCTCCAAGTTCTATATCCTTCATATGGACGGTAGCGATTTTATGACTGATCTGATATTTCTCCAACAGCTCCAGAGCCCTCTTGGTTCGTATGTGAGAACCTTTAACGGTCGTGACTCTGTCGTGCATTTCCGAAATGTATGAATACATTGAGATACCGACTGTAATGTTCTTTTCTTTTAAAAACTCGCACCATGCCTCATTTATCATTGTTCCGTTAGTGAATACTGCCGTCTTTTTGATCCTTTCCGCAGCGTAGCTTAGCATTTCGCGAAGCTGCGGGTGACAAAAGGGTTCGCCGCCGATCAGGATGACTGTTTCGATGCCATATTCTGCTAATTGATCGATGGCATAACGAAAGTCCTCCATTGTCATTTTTTGGGTGCAGTGATCATCGGATTCTTCATAGCAGTGTCTGCATTTCAGGTTACAGTAGGTGATGATCTCTATCCATGCCGTTTTCAGCCTATGCGGGCGGCACAGCTCCTTAATATCCTTTTCCACGGGCTTTTCCTGTTCCGAAAGAATACCCTGATTTTTGAATATATCTATCCAGAACAGTTCATTTTCGGTAAATTCACTTTCCGGTATGAGAAGCTTGTCGATCATAGCAGTCAGCATTTTGCCGACGCTGTACAGTGATCCGTCTTTCAGATTATAAATAGCATCCTGCTTTTTACCTCTTACGATGTAAACGTCATCGCTCAGATATAATGACATACTTTTTCCTCCTTGATTTTTCTGAAACGGCATATCGGCCTTTGCACCTATATGCCGTTTCATTTGTTTGTGATCGACCGGTTATAAATTATCAGTCAGATTCGCTGGGTCCGCAATCGGTGCAGCAGCCAAGTACGGCTCTCTGATCCCGGATCTCTTCAATGTCCAGGCTTTTGTCTGTCAGACATTCAAACTTAAAAAGCATATTCTCGTTTTCCATATTCTCACCTCCTTTCGCCGTG
Source organism: uncultured Eubacteriales bacterium (assembly GCA_900317215.1). Classification (GTDB taxonomy): domain Bacteria; phylum Bacillota; class Clostridia; order Oscillospirales; family Acutalibacteraceae; genus UBA1213. The sequence goes on from ONFW01000252.1 coordinate 1,160, forward strand.
TCGTGAACGGGGCGGAAGCATCACGTCTTAATCGTCATCCTCCTTTTTCTTTTCAGCGGCAACAACCGTTGCGATCGCTGTCCCTGTGGCTGCAACGACAGCTGCAGTTGCCCCTATGATCTTTACGGCTTCGGCAGCCGTCAGGCATAATAGAGCAGCAAACATATTCTCACCTCCTTCACTTGGGCTTTCATACTTGTATCACATCCTTCGATCGGCAGCAGCAAGCGGAAGACTGAAAAAAACCGTGCCGTTCGTTTGTAAACGATGTTCTATATCCGCATCATACAGATTGCCGGTGTTTGTAATATGATAGCAATATGTATAACTACCTTCACAGCTTTTGAGCTTATTCAGAATAGAAATATCGTGTGCAAGCTTACTGCTGCATGTTACAATACCGACGCTGTGAGTCCTTCTCTTATGCATTACAAGCTGAAGGAAATCTTGCGCCGGGTGAGCTTTATAGACCTTGCTTCCTTTAATAATTATTCTTGATTCTGACAGATACTTATTGATCTCTTTGAGGGAACTCTGAGCTTGTTCTGTTCCGTTATCACCCTGACATTTAGCAAGATCATCGATCTTGCCGTATGCAGAAGTCGTTGTGTATATCCTGTTTTTTGTTTTTTGCATAAAAGGGCTAAAGCCGGCGCTCATCAGCGCATCAACTGTAAAATACAGATTAATTGCGTTTTCCTCCTTGCTTTCGACATCCTGAATTGTTCCGATAGTGTTCACATTTTCCATTTTTTGATCTCCTTTTTGATAACTATATTCAGCGAATACGCAGCAGTAAATATCAAAATTGTGTTTCTATTCCCCTTTTTTTAAAACGATATCTGACCGTCATGCGTATGCTGTTGATCCATCATAGCACGAATCTACGATTATTGCACGGAAAAACAATTACAGTTTTCCTTTTTCAATAATTGAATCCGTTCGTTTTCTGTGACACTATTATAGTCGATCATCAAACAATAAAAAAGGAAAAAGAGTTACAAAAGAAAACCCGTCCGAAGCTTTTGACTCCGGACGGGAAATGCAGGCAATAGATTGTTGTTTTTGTTAAACTGGGAGAGCTTCATTTGAAGTCGCTTAAAATCTCTTCAAATATATTCTTTCTGCTGTCAAAATTTCTTTCGATCTCGGCTGCTCTTTCTTCGTAGAGCTTTGCCATCCTGTCGTTGTTTTCATCATTATATTTCCGGCTCTGTTCACGATAAATTTCAATGATTATTTTTTTAATTTTTTCATCATCATTGGTAAAATACGGGAAAGAATGTTTTGGAAACATTAGTTTATTTGCAGCGTGTACATAATCCCTCCGGTCAAAAAAGAAGGTTTCCTCGCAGAAAGCAAGTTTGTGTATAATGTTTTCTATCTTCGTTTCGTCTTTATCACTGTCACCTTCGATAAGACCGAGCGTTTTGAAAATGTGGAACTCCAGTTCCGGATAGTTATTTCGTGCTAATCTACGACAATAGGAAATATCAAAATTGTCTGCTATGGACTCATCCTCAGTATTATGCAAAGCTGAGTGGTTAGCATCAAAATGATCATAGATGTCACATAAATAGTCAGCCGCCAGTAAATAGATCATCGCTCTTTCATAGTCTCCGGAATCGTGTTCAATAATGCCTTGAAGAACCAGATACATAATAGGCTGTGGATCATTTTCAAACATCCTCCTATCTGTCAATGCACTTTTGGCAATTTCACGCATAATATTAGAATCGCGTATTATAAACCAAACTATGATGTTGTAAACTATGTTGTTGGCACCTTTTTTGAGATAAGCTGCGCATTGCTTGGCTTCATCCAGACATTTGTTATACAAAAGGGTTAAGCCGCAGCGGAATATTTCACCCAGCGCACATTCATCTTTCAAGTTTTCTTTAATGATCAGTTCATAAGCCTTTTTAGCATATTCGACTTGTTCGGCACTGTATTGGGATTCCTTGGCTAAAGTGTTCAGATTGCTTGCTTTTTCCGTGATCGTCAGTCTATAAACCTTTTTAACATATTCGAATTGTTCAGCGCTGTTTAGGATTTCATCGGATAAAGTGTTCAGAATACTTGCCAATTCCGTGATTGGCATTCCGATTGATAATACAGAGGAAGGATCATCGCAAAGCTCACTAACCGCGTTGTCATAAGCTTCCCTGTATGGTTCCGACAGATCATTTATATCGTATGCTTCCTTGTATAGACCGATAATTCTGACAAGTTTTTCCTTTGCACGTTTTTCTTGGGGCTTCAGTCTAAGAAATATCATACACGCAGTGATC
>ONFW01000235.1 GCA_900317215.1 uncultured Eubacteriales bacterium
TCTCTGCAAGGAGTCGTGCTTTTTCGGGAAATTCCCTGACAAGATCATGTATCTGAGAGGTCTCCGCAATATGCACGATCAGAGGATTGTCCATTGGTCTGCCCTTGGCCCTGAATATTCCTGCAACAGCCTTTCCGTTGAGAGCGTCCGCAGCAAGTCCGTAAACGGTCTCGGTGGGCATAGCAACCAGACCGCCCTTTTTGATTATTTCAGCCGCAAGAGGTATCTCCTCTGCGCTGAGAAGCAGAGTTTTCATTTTCCTTCATTTCCTTTTTCTGTAATTCATTGACCAGAGCCGTCTCCGTTATCCTCATCATAGCCGGTATAAGGCTTCAAAGGATCGTATATGGAGTCTGTGGCATTATCGGCCCGGAGATTTTCAATACTTCTGTCAGGCAGCTCTTCGCCGCTGTCTGCAGGATCCTGAGTCGGGTCGGTGTAATCACCGCCGTAGAAATTCAGCACATCCCTGCGTCTCACAGCCTTATGCGGGATTATCTTTCCCTTTTTGACACCCAAAAGATAACGAAGGTTATGTATCGTCGGAAGGAGCAGGAATATACCTATAGCTATAAGGAGTGGTATAGAAATGATATCTATTATTACATATCTGTCCGCGAATTTACTGTTGTACTCATGACATTCAACATAATACGGCAGCAGCTTGTCCTCGGTTATCTTGTATTTCTTGATGACATCAGGATTCAGGGCATTTTCCTTGAAGCTTGGCAGGGTATAATCATTCAGCTTTACCGTTCCCTGAAAACGGAAGAATTCCGCATTACCGTCATCACTCACATAATAGGCGTCAGCCATTATCGAAGGAGCATCATCGCCTTTAATCAATATGAACAGCACATTTCCCTCAGGTGTAAGAACAGAGGTGTAGCCGACAGGTTCACTGCTGCTGTCGACACGCTCAGCCTTGAAGGCAAGAAAGTTTTCTTCATCTACCATACAGTCTATCCTTTCATCAATACGCAGGTCGTCAAGCCTTTCGGCAGAGATCTCCGTAAAAGAAAGCTCCCTGTCGTAGTAAATGTTGTAGGAAAGCATTTGTATCACAGTGATAACAACCGGTATTATCAGAAGAAATGATATTATGCCTACAGTTATCCTGAGCTTCTCATGAGTAACAGGCTTATATCTCGGCGTTTTCATAGTTTTTCCTCCAATTCAGTATCTAAGTCTTCTATTGTCATTGTCCTCCTCATCATCATCAACACCGTCAATGCTTTCGTAAGGATCGGTTTCTTCGCTGATGTAGAAGTTACCCTCCTCGGAAACTCCGCTCTGGTAAAACTCTATATTATCGTTCTCGCTGCGCTCCTTGCGCACGGGTCTGACAAGATTTCCTTCTGCGTCGAGTTCGACCTTATCCACCTGTTTTCTCTGAAGAGTAAGCTCAGTCTCTCCCTCACCCCTGATATTGAATTCCGTCTCAACATAGAAGCTGTTGTTATCCTCCGGACGCATTCCCCCGTATTCACCGAAATCCTCGATCAACAGATCTTCCTTTGTCACCTTCAGTTCAGGAGCGATGTAGCCCTTCTGTACCATAATGCCGTAAATGATGTTGTTTGCCGACTTCCAAAGCAGGGCTATCACTCCCGCTGTCAGACTCAGCCCTATTCCGATGCCGGCAATGATGTAGAGTAAATAGTCGATATCCTCGGGATCGGAGAGCCTGACGTAAAGCTGCATCAGGTCGTCCTCCTTGAGACCGTACTCACGAAAGGTATTGTGCATGACCAGACTGAGATTAAGCGGAATGGATATCTGTTTGGTCATTCCTCCCACAGTACCCTGATAATCCATGCTCAGCTCCGGATGATCCATTATCTGATCCATTCTTGAGACTGACTGGGGTGCATAGCAATCGAGAGCCTCCAAAAGAAGCAGCTTGTTGTCCTTTGATCTGACCAGCGAACAATAGATCCTTCCTCCCGTTTCAAGATCCGCCTTAAAATAAAGCACCACATCGCTCTTGCTGAAGGAGCCCTTTATCATATCGTTGATCTGAACATCGGCAAGCTCCTCCACTTTTACAGGTCTGTATTCGTGGCTGAGCCTGTATATCATGTTTGACGTTAAGATTATTTCCGAAATTATCAACAGGATAAATACTATCGACAGTCCGACCTTAAGCCGTACGAACTTCTGCTGCTTATATTTCAGATTCATAAACAGCTTATGCATTTATATTTTCCCCTTCCATTTTCAGAGCTGTTCGCCGCCCTCAAGCTGAGCCGAACGGTCTGCTGTTATCAATGCATCTATTATATCGTCAAGATCTCCGTTGAGGATATCGTCTATCTTATACAGCGTAAGACCTATACGATGATCCGTGACCCTTCCCTGAGGGAAGTTGTAGGTCCTGATCCTCTCGCTCCGGTCTCCGGTGCCGACCTGTGAATGGCGCTGCTGAGATACCTCCTCCTGCTGACGCCGTCTTTCTGCCTCAAGCAGTCGAGAACGCAGCACCTTCATTGCCTTGTCCTTGTTTTTATACTGACTTCTCTCGTCCTGACACTCCACCACCAGACCAGTCGGGATATGAGTGATCCTTATTGCGGACTCCGTTTTGTTGATATGCTGTCCGCCAGCGCCGCTTGAGCGGAAGGTATCTATCCTCAGCTCGGCAGGGTCTATTTCCACCTCGACCTCCTCAGCCTCCGGCAGAACGGCAACGGTTACTGTTGAGGTATGTATCCTGCCCTGGGTTTCCGTTTCCGGCACTCTCTGCACTCTGTGAACTCCGCTTTCATATTTCAGCCTCGAATAAGCTCCCTCGCCCGTTATCATAAAGCTTATCTCCTTATATCCTCCGAGCTCGGTCTCCGAGGCGCCCATGACCTCGCTTTTATACCCACGCTTCACTGCGTACATGCTGTACATTCTGAAAAGAACTGCCGCAAAGAGAGCAGCCTCCTCACCGCCTGCTCCTCCCCTGATCTCCACAATGACATTCCTGTCGTCATTGGGATCCTTTGGAAGAAGAAGAAGTCTCAGTTCCTCACTCAGCCGTTCGCAGGACTGCGCAAGATCAGCAAGCTCCTCCTCTATCATTTCCTTCATTTCTCTGTCCAAGCCGCTCTCCGAAAGAAGCTCTCTTGCCTCATCGGAAGCGCTGAGGGCAGCCTTATATTCTCTGAATTTAAGAGCAATCGGCTCTACTGCACGATAATCCTTCATCGTCTGCGCGTAGAGAGAGGGCTCGCCTGTCACAGCCGGATCGCAGAGCTTCTGCGAAAGCTCCTCATATCTGTCCTCAAAAACCTGTAATCTTTCAAGCATTTCCAAACCTCCGGAAATAGTGTTATTCATCGTTGTTCAGGCTTTGGTTATCCGTCTTACGTTCTTTTCAGCCTTAACACGGGGCAGCATTATCTCGTGTCCGCAGCCCTGACATTTCAGCTTGAAATCCATGCCTGCCCGAAGCACAAGAAATTTTGTGCTATCCTGCTTTCCACAGGGGTGCGCCTTTTTCATTTCCAGAATATCGCCTATATTTATATCCATGATACTCCTCACCGTTTTCTTCCGCTTCGCTTTTTCTCGCACAGAATTACTATCACCGTTGAAATAACGATCACAGCGCCTGTTGCCACACAAACCAAAACGGCTATCGCCGTTCCTCCCTCGGAAGGGCCATTCTGTCCGCTTTCCTGTGCCGACAGCGCCTCTTCTGCCGAGCCTACAGAGCTTGAGCTGGCGGCTATGCTGACATCAGAGCTTTCAGCTCTGCTCTGTGAGCTGTAGACGTCAACGGCTGAGCCGCTGCTGTCACTGTCCGCCCTGCTTATGTCTGAGCTGACGCTGTTAATACTTCCCTCCGATGAATCCTCTGTCTGTGACGGCTCACTCTGCTGAGCCGGCTTTTTATCCAGATAATACTTACTGACCAGAGCCCCGACCGTTTCTATATCATAAAGAGCCGAAGCATCGTCCTGTGTCACCTGTATTTCAATGTCCGCAGGAATACCCTTGTCTATATCTCCGCCGCTACTGTCCGTAAGCCTTACATAGCCGGACATGCAGTAATCAACGCCGTCCGCAGTTGTCCGCTGCAATACAAGACAGCTTCCTCCCGAGGTATGCTCGCCTATGACCGGATATCCCTTTTCCTTCATGATAAAAGGCATAATATTTGCACAGGAGAATGAGGCACTGCTCGTCAGCACAGCGATATTGAAATCGTCATAGCTGACAGCGTCATCAAGCTCATCTATAGCTCCGTCAAGATTCCTGTCTGTACTGAAGGTCTCACGGACAATGCCTCCGCCGAGAGTCTCGACAAAGCGCATGGAGTATTCTCCGCAGAGCATGCCGCAGATAGCCTGCAGAGCTATTGTATCTCCGCCGTTATTGGCGCTGATATCCAGAATGATGTTCTTGACGCCCTCGTTTTTTGCCCTTATAAAGCCCTTGTATACAACACTTACAGAGTCGAGCGGCATTTCGGCTGAAGCTCCGGAGAAATAGTCCCTCCAGCCCTGATATTCTATACGGAACGAATCAAAGATGATATATGCAGTATCTCCCTTGCTGTAATAGCCAACGTCTCCGAAGATCCTTTCCCTCGTCTCCCTGCATTGCTCCGTTCTGCTGAATATATCAGACTGCTTCTGATAATAATACGGAAGCTCTGTCAGGTTCTTCGAGAGTCCTTTTATGTATGTGGAATAGACACTCAGGTTGCAGATATTGTCCACAAGTCTGCTGTCAAGAGCCGCCCCCGTATGTCCTCCGTCACAGAGATCAAGCGCAAACAGCCTGCCTACCCCTGCCAGATATTCACCGGGGTCGGGAGAGAGCAGCATCGCTTTTGTATCGGGGTCCAGCTCGCTGAGGGCTGCATCAAGACCCGATCTCCTCATTTTTTCGGAGAATGCATTGTCATCGCAGGGATAACCGTAGAATAACTCTGTCGATAAACAAAGCTCCTTATATGCAAGCTCGGTCATATCAGCCGGACGGTCGCCCTCTGTTATCCAGCCAAGATTGCCCAGGTCATCGCTTTTTGCATTGCCGCCGTTCACCTCGTCATACATCGACACAAAGAATATCTTTCCGTCAGAATATGCCGCTGTAAGACAGTCCGCATTATTGAAAAGGTCACACAGAGTCGCAAACGGATAGTAGAGCGCTCCGTTCTTTTCTCTGATATCTATGCCGTATTGCGAAAGGTCTATCGTCAGTGCTGAGGGCTTCACCTCGATATCGGTTGCTGATACCCTCACCATTTCATCCGGCCCTCCAAAAAGCAGCTCCGAGTCCTCCTTCTTGAAAACCGGAGTCGCCAGAAAATACGAGGGGTCGTCTATCACTATAACGTCAGTATCCGCATTTGCAATGGCAGTCTGACCGTATTGTTCCTCAGTATATACATAATTGCCGTTGCCGTCCCTTACAACAGTCATTTTTCCCTCCATAAAGGTCTGATAATACAGTTCCATGGAAAGATATGGCACATTAGGCATATCGTCAAAGAAAAGACATCCGAGAGTTTCTTTTTCGTCCATGCTCTTTCTGTATACGGGCACGGGCTTTAGCGTACTTCCCGTTTCAACTGCTGCGACCGATTGCACAAGTCCTGCCGCAAGCACAGCAGAAATGCATATAAAGGAAATCAGCCTTTTCATTTAACTCCCTCCCGCTGCATCAGCGTTTTCCTTCCGCCTGCTTAAAAAACTTTATCACAAAACGGCTGCCCCTGCCCTTTTCCGAAGACACGGTAATGTAGCCGCCGTTCTTTTCGATTATAGTTTTAGCCATTGCAAGACCTATCCCTACGCTGTTCTCTCCCGCATCTTTCCCCTTATAGAATCTCTCAAAAATATGCGGCAGATCCTTTTTGTCTATGCCGCAGCCGGTATCGCTTATCTCGATCCTGACATACATAGACTCATCCCTGCCGCTGAGCATCACCCTGCCCTTTGCCGGAGTGTGCTCTATGCAGTTCTTAACAATATTCGTAAGCGCCTCGCAGATCCATTTCGGGTCACAATTCAGAGCCGAACCGTCACATTCAAGCGCGACCTCCACCTCTGCTGCAGAAGCTATCGCCGAGGTGCTGCTCCTGCACGTTTCGAGTATTGTACAAAGCGGAGTAACAGCACTTTTAAACTCTATCGTATCGGCATCCAGCTTGGAAAGCGTTAGCAGGGACTGAGTGAGCATGCTGATATGCTCCACCGAGCTTCTTACATCTCCAAGAAACTCCTTCTGCATCTCCTCGGGCATTTCGCCGTCGAGTATACTGTCTATCATTATCGTCATCGAGGTTATTGGAGTTTTGAGCTGATGTGATATGTCCGAAAGGGAATCCTTGAGACAATCCTTTTCCTTCTTAAGCTGCTCACTCTTTTCTCTGAGCATGACGGTAGTCTTGTATATCTCGCTCTCAAGCACGGAGTCCGAATTCTCGGTGAGCCTTTTTGTAGCAAGGCTGTAATCTCCACTGTTTATCCTTGCAAGATAATGTGTCAGTTCTCTTTCCCTTTTTGACTTTATCATTCCGTATACCGAAATGATAAGAGCCGCCACCGCTCCGAAGGCAAGTATCGCAGATACTGTAAAGGCTATTACAACGGAATAGGAATACTTCTCTTCCGGAAGGATATAATAGTCTTTCTCTATCCCATAGCGTCTGAGAAGCTCTTCTGTTTTCTGCCCGCCGTAACTGCCGTTAAGCAGCTCCACTACCTCACGGTCATCTATTTCGGGGTATTTCTTTTTTACTGCCGCAGCAACGGATACCACAGCATTATACTCGTTCTGCCTTATCTCATCAAGCCCCCTTTTCACCAAGGCTGCCGATGCCACAGAGAATACCGCAGTGACAACGATGACAACGAGCAGGAATTTCGTAGAAAGCTTCATTTCTCCTCCATTTTATAGCCAACACCCTTTACCGTCTTTATCAGGTCGGTGTCGAGCTTCTGCCTTATACGCTTGATATATACGGTAAGCGTATTGTCGTTTACAAAATTGCCGGCAATATCCCAGATCTTCTCAAGGATCAGCTCTCTTGAAACCACCTTGCCCTTGTTCTGCATAAGCATGATGAGTATCCTGAATTCAAGTGCGGTCAGTTCCGCCTCTATTCCGTCCTTTGAGGCTGTATGCTTCTCGGTGTCGGCGGTAATATTGCCCACACTTATCACACTGCCCTGACCGTTGCTCCTTTTATCGAAGCGCTTTATCCTGGCAAGAAGCTCTCTTGTTGAGAAGGGCTTGGTTATATAATCCGCAGCGCCAAGCTCCAGACCGCTGACTATATTGTCCTCATCGTCAAGAGCCGTCAGAAAGATCACGGGAGCATTGTTGATCCTGCGGATATTCTCATAAAGCTCAAAGCCGTTTCCGTCCGGCAGGGTGACGTCGAATATCATCAGGTCGTATTCCCTGCCCGAGCCCGCAAGAGCGGCCTCATAGCTCTCAAAAAGACTGACCTCATAGCCCTTCGATTTGAGCGTATACACCAGCCCCTTAGATATCATTCTGTTATCCTCAACGAGCATTATATGCACAGATAAGCCCCCTTTGAGATAATTTTCCAACTTATATTATAATCTCACACAGGCTTATATGTCAATCATTTGATCCGATAAAGGCGTCGGCACGAGGGACTTTTTGTCCGCCGTGCCGAACTGCCTCAGAGAGTTTATCGAAATATCAGATGTTGTCGTTTCTTATAGTCTCTATGATATTCATTTTTCTTACCTTGCTTACAGAGAACTTCATTATTGTCCAGAGAAGAACAAGCACAACTACTATGCTTATCACTATCTGCAGCCACGGAATGACTGTAGGAGTCAGTGTCATCGGGTTTATGTCGATTATCGCATTTACTCCCCAGCAGCCTAACAGTCCCAGAGGCAAGCCGATGAGCAGCGACTTGACCGTGTACATTATGCTCTCAAGCTGGATAAGACGATTAAATTCGTGCTTTGTCATGCCTATCGAGCGAAGCATTGCAAATTCCTTTCGGCGCAGTCTCATGTTAGTTGTTATCGTGTTGAAAATGTTTGTAATGCCTATGAGAGAGATTATGACAATAAAGCTGTAAACTATTATCTGTATCAGAGCAAGAATTGAATTCATCGTTGTGATCTCTCTGTGAATGTTCATAAAATAGTAGAAGTCCATATCCTCCAGCATACCCGAATCCTTTATCTTGTCCTCCATATCGTTAGGAGAAACACTGTCAGCATTAATGAAGAGATACATGTTCGGGCACATATAAGAGCTTATCTCCTCACCCATTTCGGCGATACTGTGCATCACATTCTTATCCAGCCAATCCATGGAAACAGCGATATACTGTCCCTGGTTACCTGTATAATCGAGGGAGAAATCATTCTCAAGCACTCCTCCTATCGCCAAGGATAATTCCTCGTCTCGGGAAACATAATAGTCCACATAATTATCCGGAGAATCGTAATTCGGATCGCCAGGCTCAAGCTCCAGCCATTCATCGTTGTTCTCGACGTAGACCTTCTTTTCAATGTGGATGCCCGGAATATCCTCGATCCCCTCCGGAAGCTCCTCGCCGGAAGCGCTGTAGTTGAGATTCCACATACATTTGAGTGTCTTTCCTGCAGGATCCTTCATGAACTCATAATCATCGGTTTTATATAGATAGGGGTTTTCGTAAAGATATCTGTTGAACAGAAAAGCCTTGTCTCTGTCCTTTTCGGGGTCTATGCCGTTCTTTCTGCAGTAGGACGCATAAGTCTCGTCATCTAACCCGAGGAGTATCACCTGCAGAGACGCCTTATCCGGCTCATCTCTCAACTTGACCTCTGCAAGCGCATCAGGGTTGCTCTTAAGATCATCGGAGATCTCACTCATCGGTAAAGTGCAGACTACACCGATCGAATTGAGTGAAAAGCGCTGCTTGTTTGTCTCTCCCATGCCCAGAATATCATAAGCGTATTTTTCGATCTCAGGAATGGACAATTTCTTTCCGTTTATATCCGTGGTGTCGACAGAAGCAAAGAGATTGTATTCCTTAGCCCTGAATGATGTTGACTCAGAAGTATAAAGTATCAGTTTTTCAACAAAGCATGCCACCGTAATGAAAAGCGCAACGCTCACTACAATTGAGATTATAGTCGTTCTGTACTGCTTGCGGCTGCGCTTCATGTTCTTCCATGCTATGCTTCCGCCTGCTCCGAACAGTTTTTTGATAAATTTCGGGGTTTTGAAATCCTTTTCCTTTTTCTTGCCCTTTCTTCTCTTTTTGATGTTGACCGATTTGCTGCTTCGGATAGCCTCAAGCGGAGTTACCCTTGAAGCCTCAACAGAAGCGTTGTACGCAGCCATCAATACCGTTCCCAGACCGAGAGCCGCTGCTGCCAGAGCTGCATAGTACGGAATTGAGAACACGATTTCAAAACTGCCCATAAGATCGCCCAGTACGACATTGGCAAAGGCCATGAGCCCGCCTGTTATCGCATAGCCCATGAGCACACCGAGAGGAACGCCGATGAGCCCGAGGATCGCAGCCTCAAAAAACACGCTCATTCTGAGCTGGTTGGGAGTTGCTCCTGTTGATGAGAGCATTCCGAAAAGCTTGATCTTGTCATTAAGGGATATGTTAAAGCTGTTGCGGATAATGAACACACATGAACCGCAGACAATGAGTAATAACAAGCCTACTATGAATATACCAATAAGCGTTCCCATAAGGTCTGTTGTAGGCGTAACATTCTTAGCCTCGAGAAGTGATGAGTTTAAATCTATCCCCGTTATGCCTAATGTGTTCTTCAGGAGCTGATCCATGAGCTTTTTATGGTCGCTTTCAGACCTTGCGTTGAGAACAAGATTTTCGTCTATGCCCGTAATCTGGCTTACTGACGCCTCAAAATGACTCAGGCCCTCATCAGTGAACGCCACATAGAGCACTTTTGTATTGATCTTTTCGGTGTACGTAAAAACAACGGCATCATTGTAGCCGTCGTATCCAAGAAAGCCCTCTGCGTAGTCCATGATGCCGACCACCTGGAATTTGCTCTTTCCGAGTGAGGTGATAGTTTCACCCTCAGGCTCGTATGATACCGAGCCCGGGATCTCAGCCTCGACAGAGAACTCAAGATACTCATCATCGATATCAGGGCTTCTCTCCAGTATAAACTCCTTCTTATAGTGTCTTTCGATTTTTTCAAGCTCTACCTCGTCACCTACGCCTACACCCTTTGTTATATATCTGCCGTAGGTACTGCTGATGATTATCTCGTTTTCATTCTCCGGGAATCTGCCCTCCTTGAGCTTACAGCAGCTTCCCTCAAAGGTTGCTTTGTCAATACCCTCTATCGTAACAAACGGCATTCTCTCGGATTTTGACTTTTCGGGTCTGTACAGACCCATATCTGTCTGATAGTAGACGCCCTTGACGTTTCTGTTCGCCTTTATCTCAGTAACGCTGTCATTGTCAAACTCTCCCGCGAGCTTCATCTCATAGTCGCCTGTCGATGAGTATTTTGCGTTGTTCACCGAGGTCATGCCGCTTGAGATAAAACCGATTATCGAGGTGATGAGAGCGACTGAAAGTATTATGCCGATGATAGTTACGATCGTTCTCGTCTTGTTCAACAGCAGATTCTTAATTACCAGCTTTCTTATCGGCTTCAAGACTCACACCTCCTCTGAGATCTTACCGTCGCTTATTCTTATTATCCTGTCCGCCTCTTTTGCTATTTCAAGGTTATGGGTTATCATGATTATCGTCTGACCGAGTGCCTTGTTGGTTTTCTTGAGCAGGCTGACGATATCGTCAGTTGCCTTTGAGTCAAGGTTTCCTGTCGGCTCGTCCGCAAGAAGGATAGCGGGGTCATTGATTATCGCCCTTGCGATCGACACTCTCTGCTGCTGACCGCCCGAGAGCTGATTTGGAAGATTGTGTTTTTTGTCCGCTATGCCCAGAAGCTCCATTACCTCCTCGAGCTTTTCCTTCTCGACATGTCTGCCGTCAAGCTCCACAGGAAGGGTGATGTTTTCCTCAGAGGTGAGTATCGGAATGAGGTTATAGAACTGATACACAATGCCTATCTGTCTTCTGCGGAAGATAGCGAGCTTGTCGGCATTCATCGCAGTTATGTCGTTACCGTCGATCATTATGCTGCCGCTTGTCGGCTTGTCAACTCCGCCTAAAAGGTGCATCAATGTGCTCTTGCCGCTGCCGCTCTGTCCCACGATAGCCACAAATTCTCCTTGCTCAACGCTCATTGAGATACCGTCCACCGCATTGAAGGCGTTCTCACCCTCGCCATAGGTTTTTACAAGCTGCTCTGTTCTCAGTATTTCCATTTCGATACTCTCCTTCTGTTTTATTTTTTCGGATCTTCCCGTCCGTATTTCGTTTTCTGACACTATGATACATGCCAAAAATGACTATAAAGTGACTGTACTGTCATTTTCAGATTTTTTATAAAAAAAGATCAGTGTGTTCTTAAAGAGCGCACTGACCTCCTTTTTAAGTATAATTTTTATGAGCCGGAGTCCTGCTTTGCAATCTCCGCATTTCTTGACTCTAACTTCTGTATTCTTTGCTCACCCTCGTCCGCAAGCCTTCTGAACTCAGATATTGTAGCTCTCATCTGGGGCAGAGCCTTCGATTTGTAGTCGTTGACGGAATCAAGCGCCTCAAAGGTATCCGTAAAGGCGCTCCTCAGCGTATCCACAGAAATATTGGTTTCTATTGCCTGCTGCTGTATGGACGAGCCCTGCTCCTTGAGCATTCTTGAAGTTGCTCCGATCAGCTTGTTTGTCGCCTCGTTGACCGCCTGCACCTTCTCGAGAACTATTTTCTGATTATAAAGCGCGCTTGCCACGGTAACGGCTATCCTAAGCGCTGAGATAGTAACGCTCTCAGCACGATCCACTGCCCTGATAAGCTCCTTGTTGTTGCGGCGGACTATCTCCATGGCAACTATGCCCTGCATATTGACCGCCTGCATCTGCTGCATATCCATTACCTTTTGTCTGAGCGGGAAAAGCACCTCTTCCTCAATGAATTTTATCCTTTCCTCGTCCACGTTTTCAACCTTAGCCTTTTCGATAGCTGACGAAATTGCGTCGTCCATCTGTGTGCCAAGCTCTATCTGCTGAGCAAGCTTCTTCGTCAGATCTCTCAGCGCAAGCTGCTCCACCTCAAGGGTGGTGTTGTCGTGCTTCAATACCTCCTTGCCTCTGCCAAGAGATTCTATCGTTCTTGCGATAACGTCATCTGCTTTCTCAAATCTCTGGAAGTAGTTCCTTATCGGGTTGAACACCTTGCCGATAACGCCCTTCTTCGCAAAGTCTATCTTTGAAGGATCAAGATCTTTCATCTGACGGTTGAGATCCGCAAGACCGTTTACCACCTCGCCGTTCTCACCGCCCATTTTGCTCAGATCGGCAAGACGCACATTGAGCAGCTCGTTCTTCTGTGTGGATCTCTGCACAACGTCCGTACCGAAGGTCTCGATTGAAGCAACTATCTCTCTTCTGTCGGTGAGAGAATCCATATCAAAGGTAAAAAGCTCGCTTGTATTGCTGTCTGCAGCCTTCTCAAGCTGCTGCTGTGTTTCGGGAGCAGGAGTCAGATCCTTCTGCACCTCCTCGGTCACGGTCTCAACATCTGGAAGCTCCATTGAAAAAGCCATAGCTTTATCCTCCTTTTACATTTCTGAATTGAACAGGTTCTTTAGCTGACTGATGATATTATCGCTTGATGCGTTGATCGTTGCCGCCTCATTTATATCTGATATCATCTTGAGAGCGTCAAGATTAGCGTTATAGCCTATAGTATATACCGGCATCTCGTAAACCCTGACAATACTCTCTATCTCGTTGAGGGAATGTCCCAGATTCTGCTCGCCGTCGCTGAGCAGGAATATCATGGGCTTTGCGTCGGGATAAAGCTCCTTCGCCTTGTTGAGCATATCTATCGCAACTAAAATAGCATCGTAGGTCGCCGTAGCTCCGTCAGCCGAAAGCCCCTGTACCGCCCCCTTGAACAATGCCTGCTGATTGATGTCGAACTGCGCTATAGGAAGCTCGACAGTTACATTGTTGCTGTAGGAGATCATGCCCACATAATTTGTCTTGTTAATATACTGCATCGAGTTGATAAGAGAATCCTTCAGGCTGTTGAGCGGCTCGCCCCTCATGCTGCCCGATACGTCAGCAACAAAGACAGCGACTATAGGCTTTCCTGTATTCTTGTTTTCCTTATAGAACCTCTGTGCGCTGATGAGCTTTTCTCCGCTTATATCATCAGGAAGCTCACTGACATATTTTTCGTTCTCATTGAAGCCGCAGGCTGCTGCCGCGCTCTGGGATTCTGGTGTCAGACAGTAGTCCGCAAATGCTCTAAGCGCCTCCTGCTTATCCTTGGAAAGCTCGCCTACCGAATAAAGCGGATTGTCATGTCTGATGCCGAAGGGTGTGAAAACATAGCTGCCCTTCAGAGTGGGATCGTTCTCATACTGCTGATATTCCATTACCATGGCATCGAGGGAGCCCTTATCGGCCGCCTTTCTCATCTGCAGAGTATTGTACGAAACAAAGGGTACGTTCTCCTGGAAGGTCCTGAAGCCGTTTGCCGCCTTTTCGCTGAGTATATTCGTCGGGTCATAGGTGTAAAGGGTATTGATAAGGAAATTGAGCCCCGTGGAGCTTACGAACGGGTTAGTGTATCCCATTGCAAACTCTCCCTTTGCGGTAGCCTCTGTAACGGTCTTCATGTTCACCGAGCCGTACTTGCCTATCATCTCATCATACTTTGCTCTTGACAGAAGTATCCCCGCAGTATTGCCCACAAGCTTGTTTTCTATGAGCTGCAGCTTTATTCCCGCTGAGGTGAGCATGCTGCCCCAGAAGGAGTTTGACGGGCTGAGAGCATCGGGTACGTATTTGCCCGACCTTATGTAATCTATTGCAGTTCCCGATGATATGGAGCGCACCGATACGGAAACGGTCTTGCCCGTAGAGGTCTTATATCCCTCCGAGTTGAATCTTTCAGCCACATCATTGAGCCAGCCGTCCGTTCCCTGTCCTGCCTTTTCAGGTGACGAGAATATCTCTATATTCACATCACCCATGCCTGTAACAGACAGTGGATAGGTCTCAATATCAGGAAGCTCGTCCGCTTCAGAGAGAATATCATCATCACTTACAGCAGCCTTCTTCGGCGTACCCTGAGTGACCTTTATATCACCGAGAAAATCACTAAGGCTCTGTTCTGCTCTTTCATTGGTGATCTGATCCTCGGATTTTCCCATATCTTTTGTCAGGGTTATACCGAGGAAAACTCCCAGAAATACCACCACGGCTATTCCTGCGAAGATAGCGATCTTTGCACCTCTTGTCATTCTCATGTTTTTCCCTTCCTTTCGCAGCCCTGCGCTGCCTGTAATTATTTATAATACTTTGTCTGCTCTATCAGATCATTGATCTCCTGAACAGCAGCAATGCTTTCAAGACCCTTTCCGTCAAGGTCGTCAAGCTTTGATATTTCAAGAAGAAGGGCATCAAGCTTAGTCAGTATACCCTCGTTCATCTCGATAAGCTCTCTGACATAATCTATATGCTCGTTATAGATAATAAGCTGCTGGTCAAGAGCTGCAGGAACTGCACCTCCTGTCTCCAGACGATCATTTCTCTTTTCAGATATCTTTTTATAATCCTTATAGTCAAAGATTATCATGCGGTTGATCATCTTCTTGACATTA
The DNA here is from genome assembly GCA_900317215.1 of uncultured Eubacteriales bacterium. Taxonomy (GTDB): domain Bacteria; phylum Bacillota; class Clostridia; order Oscillospirales; family Acutalibacteraceae; genus UBA1213. Next base: position 14,724 of record ONFW01000235.1, read on the forward strand.
TTATAGAACAATGCTTTAACCGAGGTTATCGCATTGCTGAATCTCGTATAGGTTATCTCCTCAGGGATAAAGAACTGGTTAAGTATGCTTTCAAGCGCTTTGTCTTTATCCTGCATTCTTGCGATCTGTTCACAGCCGGTCTCTATATCCTCATCAAAAACGCCATTTCCCTTTCTGCTCTGCAGTGACTGAACATAATCCTCCGAGGATCTGAGTTCTCCGCTTCTGAGAAGCTGCATCTGAGGTTCCTTTTTCTCGCTGAACAGCAGTGTATAGTTGCCGTAGCCGAAGGCTATGAGGCTCATTACGACAGTTGTGACTGCAAAAGCTGCAGAAAGCGCTCCGCCTGTAAAGCTCAGACCGACAAGTCCCTTTGAAAACAGTATGACATTCAGGAGAGCTATACCAAGATTAAGCAAAATAAGCTTGATTGCTCTGTCTTTCATTACTATGTTATCCTCCGTGAACATAAATTATTGACTGCCATATCATAATTTTACTATTATGCATCTGTTTTGTCAATAATAAACCCTCCTGTTGCCGACCGCTCCCTGAGCGCTAAAAGAGCAATCAGGTCGGGACATTTTTTTCGGTTCAGCTCATTTCATAACTTGAAATCTTTGTTTTTTCTGCTCATGTATGCTATAATCTTATCGACGTCAGCTCAATAAACTTAAGCTTAGCAGGTGAGATCCTCATGAATAACCGTCCATTTAAAAAGCTATTTGCAGTCATAATAGCAGGAGTTATTATCGGCTCTTTGATAGGCTCTCTGGGGCTTTTCAGGATCATTCCGAAGGGATCTGCAGAAACGATACCTTTAATTGCCGTTGGTCTGATCGTACTCATTATCGACTGCTTTTGTATACGGGGTTGTATCCTTTATTTTCTTAGAAGATATGTTTATAGAAACGGGATATCCGTAAAAGGGATCATCAGATCGGCAACAGAGCTTCCTCTTCCGAAAGAGATTAATAATGACGAGTGGTGCAGAAGGGTACGTTACTCCTGTATTATTTCCTACAAAGCCGGAGCAAAGGAGTACAATAAAGAATTTCCGCCAACCTGTCTGACCAGCAAACAGGAATTGTACCCTTTTGCAATAGAGGATAACGCTGAGATCGAAATAAGATATATGAAAACATTCCCCGGAATATCTTTTATTGATAATGAAAAGCTGAAAGCAGGCGATCAGGCCGAGCATAAGTTTGATATAATAGGCTTATCCATGATACCTTTGACCATTACAGCCTTTTATATTATCCTGCTGATAATGCTGTAA
>ONFW01000106.1 GCA_900317215.1 uncultured Eubacteriales bacterium
CTTCGAGGTGTCGTCCTTCGAGGTGTCGTCCTTCGAGGTATCGTCCTTTGAGGTGTCGTCCTTCGAGGTATCGTCCTTTGAGGTGTCGTCCTTTGAGGGTTCTTCGTCCGGATTGGTGCAATATGCATCAATATCAAAAGCAGCGATATTGGTGATCTCAGCCGTACCGTCAAGCATCTCATAAACCTCTACAACATAAATACTTGTAGTCGGCGTTTCTGTAACAAGCGTACCGTAAGCGAGCATGCGGTAATTCCTGCCTGCTACAAGCTGAGTGCCTATAACTGCTGTGGGGGTAAGCGAAAGACCCATATTACTGTCAAGAGCATTCTTGACAGCCTCGGGGATCGGCGCGGAAGCCTCATTGTTATATGAAGCTACCCAGTTTCCGGGGCTTATTTCAGGAATCTCTTCAAGCGTTTTGATGTTATCCGGGTCAATAGGCTTAATGCTTACAAGCGTAGTGTATTCTTCAACCATGTTGCTATAGACAGATACTATACTCCAGTTTGTGGGAGCATCCTTTCCTTCCGGTGTCTCCTTGCAAAGATAAGCGTAACGTACGCCTCTCCACCATGACTCTGCGGAAATCAGATCAACTGCTTCAAACCTGCTCTGGCCCTTGTAGCCATTTGCAAGTGCTTCCTCTAAAACTTCTCTTTCCTCGGCGGTTATATTATTTGCAGCAATTTCAGAGAACTCCCAGCCGCCTGAAACAGGCAAGGGCTCGGGATCGGGCTCTTCGTCCGGCTTTCCTGTGCTGTAAAACTCTCCGTCGTTGAATGCAACGCTTACCGGCCAAAGCTCAAGATCGTCACCTGTTGTATCAAGCCTTACTCTTACAAGTGTATCAGAACCTGTTACATCAATAGAAACATTGGTCTGGCTGTTCTGCGTTCTGTCATACTCCTCCTCATAGGTACCCCATGAAAGATCCCATGAATGATCCTTGCGTACCTTGAGCTCATAGCTGCCCTCTTTGACAGTAAAGCTGCCTTCATAGATACCCTCTGATACCTCATACATCGGGATATCCTCTGCCCATGAGGACTCGGGCATACTGCCGATAATGCTGTATGCTGAAGGCTCGGGATCAGGCTCGGGCTCATCACCGGGTTTGCCTGTATATACATACTCGCCGTCGTCAAATGCGTAGCTCACGGGCCACAGCTCGAGATCGTCGCCTCTTGTGTCAAGCTTGACCTTAACTGTTGTCGTACCCTCTGTTGTTATTGCAACATTGGTCTGGCTGTTCTGAGTTCTGTCATAGTCCTCCTCATAAACGCCCCATGAAAGATCCCATGAACCGTCCTTGCGAACCTTGAACTCATAGCTGCCGGCTGCTACCGTAAATTCACCCTCGAATACGCCGGTTGAAGTCTCATACATCGGGATATCGGTGCTCCAGCCGGAGGAGGGCATGCTGCCGATGATGCTGTATGCGGAAGCCTCGGGGCCGGGCTCGGGCTCGGGCTCAGGATCCTCTCCCTCACCGGGATAGTTTGTCCACTTGTTGCCGTCATAGAGCTTCTTGTCGGTATACTTCATGGTCATGCCTGTCTGCATTGCTCCGGGGATCTGATCGCCCTTGCCGTTGTTGAAGATTATCATTATATGATCGCAGGTAGCGAATTTCTCGGGAAGCTGATAGCTGTAGTAGTTCTCACCGCAGTCTGTCATCTCAACGCCGGGCCATGAGCCGTTTGTTATCGTCTCCGCGCCGCTCTCATCGTAAACATAGATGTTAATGGTATCCCACTTAGCCTTGCTGTTGTCGAAAACAATGCCGCCTGCCTCAACCTCAGGCATGCTTCTGTCTGCAACCTTATTGTACTTATAAACAGCACTTACGGGATCACCGTTCTTATCCTCAGCCTTAAGGCTAAGTATTACTTTAACATCGTCAGGCATATCCTTGCCTATTGTGACAACATCACCGTCAACAAAGCTGCCCTCGTCATATATTCTGTTTTCTCCGTCAACAAACACACTGTAGGTTGCGTTGTCTGCCGCTACGGTATGGAGGGTAACGTCCATTGTTCCGGAGAATTCCGTATCGGAAAGCTTGTCTGCATAGACCTTGCCTGCGAAAGCAGAATCATAAACAACAGCGATACCGCTCTCACCAACAGTACCGGAAATTGTATCCTCTGTTACCACAAACTCATTTCCGGTCACCTCGTCATAATATGTTCCTGCAGGAACATAACCTTCAAAGTTTTCTACAGTTACAGCACCGTCTCCGCTGCCGCATACAATAACAGCTCCGCCGCCCTTGCGGACGATAACGGCGTTATTATCCGTTACGCCATAGATGTCAGCCATACCGACCATTGCATTGTGGAAATGGTTGACCGCTGCAATCTCGGGGCTTGTAAACTGCATTGCACCCTTTACGCCTATTCTTATGCTCTCACGGGCTTTAGCAAAGGGACGTGAAAGATAAAGCGCAGAAGACTCTGCTCTCGCTGCCGCAACAGCATAAGCTCTGTCTATAGTATTCTGGCTGTATGCGTTGGTATCCTTGCCCTCCTTGTTGGAGTATGTGTCATGGCTCTCGCCCCAGTATACGATCTTATCCGCAGCAACGCCCTCTGTTGTCCAGTTTCCGCCTGCAACGGGAGCTTTGCCGCTGTTAAAGGAATCTGCAAGCTGCTTTGAATATGTATTGTCTGTTACGGACATATATTTGGTGTATTCGACCATGAGATCCTCGCCGCCGCCGTCATAAGGACCGTTGAGTATCTCGCCATAGTTATAAAGGCCGGAATCCGTTACTACTGCCCAGAAATCGCAATCCTCGCTCGGCAGACCTATATGCTTTGCGGCATCCCAGCGGATACCGTCAACACCCATATCCTTCAGCTCATCTACAAAGCCCTTGACCACCTGCTGAACGTATTCATGCTCGGAGTTGATGTCCTGCATGCCGATATCACCGTGAGTTACCTCATAACGGTTCTTATAGCTAATGACAGGTCCAAAATCGTGCCAATACTCATCGGCTGCAAGATCCTGCTGGATATTGTTGTGATCTCCCGCAAGATGATTGGCAACAACGTCAACGATCACCTTGATGCCGTAACGCTCGGCAGCGTCACAAAGCTCCTTGAGCTCCTCAGCGGTACCGAGATCTCCGTTCTCAGCTACCTTGAAGGCAGTCGGCTGATAGAGCCAATACCAGGGACCTGTTCCCTCTGCAGGCTGAACAGGTGATGTCTGAACAGCCGAGAAGCCCGCTTTTGCGATATCGTCAAGGCTATCGATTATATCAGTGTATTTCCAATCGAAGCAATGAAGGATAACGCCGTCCTGGATATTCTCAACAAGACCGTACTCATTTGAAGGGGCAGCATTTACGAGCGTGCTTACAGCACCCATACCCGCAAACGATGTTACCGCAAGAGCCGCTGCTATAGACAGGCAGGCCGCTCTTTTGCTGACCCTGCTCTTTGCAGAGCCTGTTTGTGTTTTCACTATGATCACTCTCCTAAAAAGACTTACCATGCCTTTATGCCTGCTGTCGAGCGCATAAAAGCTGATATACATATTCATACTACCACTTTAGTTCATTTTTTGCAAATAGAAAATCCTGCCGGTAAAGATATTTTTTATTCTGTTCAGCTAATTTTCCGGCAGTAAGCGACATTTCTTTGTGACGTCCTACAGTTTTTTTGCTGATTTTTATCAGTATTAACAATCTTCCATTATTCTCTTGTGCTAATGCACAAACATAACTTATCAGATTTGTCAGCCTGTTATTCAACTATAAATGATCCTGTGTAATAAATACAGATCTCTTATATCCAAAGAGCTGTCATCGTTGATATCAGCAGCATAGAGCGCCGCCCCCTCAAGCCTCTTTTCTTCGCAGAGATGCTTTGTCATAGCACCGATATCAGATGTATTAATATTTCCCTCGCCTGTCAGATCTCCGCTTACGACTATTTTGAAGACCTCTGCGGATTCTCCGTCATTATAGAGGGTAACAGTCGAGCCTGTCCCTATCCTTCCGCTGCTCACCGTTCTGCCCCTGTAATCTCTGAAACCGAGCTCGCCCGGATACACAAGCGCTCTCTTGAGGCCTGCGACAGTCGTTCCCTCCGGAACCCCGAAAATATATCCTGCTCTGATTTCATATTCATTGCTGATAAGCTTTATATCATTTCTTGTACTGCTCTGATCAAAGCTTTCCTCCCTGCTTTGTTCGTCATTATCCCTTCGGCTGCTCTGCTCCGGTATACTGCTCTGTCCTGTCACCTGCTCCGTACTGCTTTCCTCAACGCTGATCGGTACGAACGCCTTTTTGTCAACCGGCACAGGCTTATTTCCGCAGAGCACTGCCAGACTCTCTCCGCTTGTTACAACCTCATCCGCACCATACGGCAGTTCACTGAGCCTTGCTGTGACTTCTCCGTTCATATCAAGCCTTAAAAGCTCCTTTCCGTCAAGAGCGTACAACTCTCCGCGACAATATACCGTATTCCCATATCCCGTGGTACATAGTCTTTCAAAGCCCTTATCATCACTTAAGCGGAATACTCCTCCCTGACTGTCACAGAAGATCTCTCCACTGCGTACAAAGGGCTGCTGCGGCACCTCACATTTCGTTTTTCTCCCGTTCGCAGCAGAGAATACGCCGTCTGACAGCACTGCGATAAGCCTGCCTTCACATACAAGCAGTGCCTCAACGCTTTGAGATACAGCAATACTCTCATAGTCATCATTTATATCATCATATATCCTGATATGCTTATCGTCACGGCTATCCGTTATATACACCCTTCCGCCGCATACAGCAGAGCAGCCGGGCTTCGGCATAGTATTCTCCGCTATCACCATATTGTCGCCCTGCACAAAGGGACGGAATATCCCTGCTGCACCGTCAAAGCTGCATACTACATAAACGTCCGTTCCATCAAGCAGCAGCTCCAGCGCTTCAACGCTTTCAATTGCAGTTCTTGTTTTTTCGCCGCTGCCGTTATAGCAGTCTAGGACAAAGCCCGATCTCTCAGAGCTAAGGGTATAGAATCTGCCGTTTTCATCAGAGTAGATACTCACTCCTCCTGCAGTGCCGGATACCCTGCCCGCACTCATCAGCAGACACAGCGCTGCCGCACAAACAAGCATACATATCATCTTTTTTATTGTTCCCGACATAGCTGTTCCTCCTCTGCTATGACAATCCCCGACCTTATTATACTCCTTTTTCAGCAAGCATACATCCACAATATTATTCACAAATCCCGAGATAAAGCACCCGCCTTCACAAGCCGCATCCATAACCTCCTGCAACATAGACGTCAGCTTTAAACAAGGAGCAAGCAACGCCGTCAACAAGCATCGGGAGCTTCAGCTCCTCATCAGTTACATCAAAACCCACAACATTAAAAAGCACTCTCAAAATACTTAATGCAAAACAGAGAATAATAATAGATTTCTTGAAAATAAAAAAACGCTGTGCTATAATGGCAATGTTGAAAAAGGGGAATTATCACTAAACAGCCAGGCTTTCTTTCATTTTATAAAAGAGGAGATATCACGCCATGGAATATTCAATGAACGAGGGAAAACGTGTAGAGATCGAGGTCAACGGAAAGCTTTATAAAAGAAAGGCAATTAAAACTCATTTTGTAAAGCAAGGCGAATCCTATATCGACATCATGAATAAATATGTTGCACCCTGCTACACCGAGGGCGATTTCATCTCCATAAGCGAAAAGATCATTGCACTGTGTCAGAACAGAGTCGTTAAGCGTGAGGATATCAAGATCGGCTTCTGGGCAAAGTTCCTTTCAAAATTTGCCTCTCATCCCGACACAGGCGTTGGCGTGGGAGAAACGATAAAAATGCAGTACGCCATAGATAAGGTCGGACTTCCAAAGGTATTATGGGCTGCCTTCTGCAGTGCCGTTACAAAGCCTTTCGGCAGACGCGGCGTTTTCTATGAGATAGTCGGCGAAGAGGTTTCCGGTCTTGACGGCTTCTATGACCACGTATGGACAGAATATCGTGATATAGGCATTGAGATGCCCGAAAATCCCACAGGCGTCTGCAATGAGATCAAGGAAAAATGCGGTATATCCTGTATGCTCGTTGATGCAAACGATCTCGGACAGGAAATACTCGGATTTTCCGATGATCTCAAGGACATCGAATCCAGCCTCAAGGAATTTATCAAGGATAATCCTGCAGGTCAGGGACAGGAGACTACCCCCATAATCCTTATGCACCCCGCAGAAGCTGCTGCAGAGTAAACCCGTCCATATAATAATTCACCCCGTACAGGCATGAGCTTGTACGGGGTTTTTTCAACTGTTGAGCAGATAATTCCTTACTCTCTGCATACGGCTGTCAAGAACTGCGCTCTCCTCTGCACATTCGATCAGCTCTTTAGTCAGCATTTCAAGCTTTTCAGGAGAGATGCTCTTTTTATACTTCATCTTGTGTTCAAGACTCGCCCAGAAATCCATTGCTATAGTCCTAAGCTGTACCTCGACCTTTACATCCTTTTTTTCGTTTTCAAGGAATATCGGCACGGATACGATCAAGTGAAGACTTCTGTAGCCGCTCGGTTTTGGAGATATTATATAGTCCTTCTTGCTTATCAGCGTAATGTCGTCCTGCTGAAGCAGACAGTTCGCAAGTCTGTAGATATCGTCCACAAATGAACATATCACCCTTACTCCTGCCACGTCATTGATATTTTCCTCTATCGACTCAAGCGTCTTGGGCAGCTTTTTTCTGATAAGCTTGCGAAGGATACTGTCGTAATCCTTTACCCTCGTCTTTATCGACTCTATCGGATTGCCGTCATATTTCAGTGAAAACTGCTCATTCAGCACCTTGAACTTTGTTTCTATCTCCATGATAGCACAGTTGTAATTCGCAAAAAACTGCTCAACAGGAATTATATGCTCCTGAACAAGATCCAGAAGCTTTTCCTCATTGAAGTTTAGCTGCTTTGTGAACCTCACTATCTCCATGGCAACTTTATCGGGAGTCTCTGCGCCCATTTCAAATAATCCTTCGTCCTGCATTTTTTACCTCCTTTTTTGAATACTCCGAGTTTTTCGGACAGCTCCGGATCAAGGCCCTCTGAACAGTCTCAGACCCCGACTTTTCCATTCTTATATCACAGGCTATACATCAGTTGTCTGTATATGGAGCTGTTTTGCCTTCTTCGCTTATGAATTGCGGACACAGCAGTAATGCAGTGTCCGCTCTTTGCCGTTATATCAGTTTGTCTTTGACGCCTGGCTTGTCTGACTCGCCTGACTTGCCTGGCTTGTCTGACTTGCCTGACTCACCTGACTCGTTTGACTTGTCTGTGAAGCCTGTCCTGACGCTTCGGATACTGCAGAGCTTTCGGCGACTGCCGAGGACTCGGCTGACGGCTCCTCGCTCGATTCCTCATAGGTTATTGCAGAGGATTCCTCAGGCTCAGACTCCTCAATGCTGTTAATTGCAGCTTCGTCATACTCGATCTCATATTTTTCGCTGAGCTCCTTATATGTTTCCTCAAAGCTCGCCTTACGGAGAAGCGTATCCATTGAGAGCTTCCACTCCGGCTCATTGTCGCCGACATAATACATGATATGATAGCCGAACTTTGTATGAACGATCCCGTTGTCGCCAGACTTTCTCTGGTCATCAAAAAGCCAGTTGTTGAATTCCTCGACCATTTCGCCCTCTTTGACATCCTTGTACAGTCCGCCGTTCTCCTTTGAGCCCGTGTCATCGCTGAATTCCTTAGCAAGCTCAGCAAAGGACTCCTCGGTCTTTTCTCCTGCCTTCCATTTTTCGTAAACCGAATTTGCCTGCTCTAAGGTCTTCTCATCGCTCTCGTTCTCACCGCCGTAGGATTTCGGAGTAAAGAGGATGTGTCTAACATCTCTGCCGACAGACTCATCTCTGTACGCAGGTTTTATCAGTAAAAGCGAGGTATATGAATTGGTGTTCTCTATCACTGTAGTATCAAGCGGATTTCTTGCAATGTCAAATATCCACTTGCCTGCAACCGACGTGACTTCGTATGCATACTTTTTATAATAGGTATTATCAACAGCCGAGTCTATAGCCGCCTTTATTTCATCCTCCGTCATCTGGCTCTCAGATGCTGCCGTGATAACCTGAGGATTGGCGGTGAGATAGTTTTTAACATAGGCCTTAAAATCCTTGCCCGAGGTACACTTTGCAAGATCCTCGGCATAAGCCTTTGCTTTTTCCTTTGCCTCAGCCTCCGCCTTGCTGTCCTGCGAGGTTTCTGTGCCCGTTGAGAAGCTGAAATTATACCTCATGAAGTCAGCGTACTGATAACTTGTCTTGTTCTCCTCAAAGCACTTCTCATACTCCTCATCGGTGAACTTGTAGCCGTCATAAAGCATATTGTAATACTTTGAATAAAGAGCGGTAAGCTCGAGGTATTCCTTTATGTCATTTTCGGTCAGACCCTCTCCGAAATTCTCCGCGATATACTCCTCATAGCTTTTTTCCGAAGTCTCTGCAGCGTTGCGAATGGAATCAAGGGTCATTTTTACGGTTTCCTCGTCTTCGTCATCCAGCTTTACACCTTCTGCCGTTGCCGCCTCACAGAGAACAAGCACCTGCGCAAGATAGTTCTTAGTCTCATACATGAATGCGTCAAACCAGGTGATACCCTGTTCCTCATTATAATACTGCTCCTTGAGGCTCTTTGTAACATCAAGCCCCTGATACGCCGCATAATCCCTCCGGTTATTGTAGTAACTGTTAAAAAGGAAGGAGGCGATCGGCACCGGTATCTGATAATGCTCAGACTTCATTGCAATATTTCCGCCAAGATCGGTGGTCTGCGAGTTTTCTGATGAAATCTCATTTGATGATGAGCTTGTTATCTCCGTTTTGCTTGTCTCGTTGTTTGCAGAGCTGCAGCCCGACATTACGCTCGTTATTGCCAGCGCTCCCGTTATCAATAAGGCTGTTATCCTTTTATTTAGCTTACTCAGCTTTGACATTTATTACATCTCCCTGTGTCAGATTTTTTGTTTAAAATAGTCCATTATTAATAATATCAAAAAGCTTTCGGATAAACAATACTTTTTTCAAAAAAACTTGTCGGATTTGTAAATTTTTTGCCAAGCCTTTTTATTGAATCATAACAGAAGCTTATTTCCTGTTGCACAGCTCGTATTAAATAATAACTGATGTCGGGTGAAGCTCCGTAATGTTGGGTATTGACGATTTGATGCGGGAATAATAAAATAGATATATAGCGGCACTCATATTGAAATACATAAAGCATTTGGAGATACACACATGAACAAGATAATTTCACTCAGAGCCTTCGCCTGCGGCGAGGAGACTTTTGATTTTACCGAATTGTTTATCAATTCGGAAGCGGGCATGCAGTCCCTGCCCGTCAATGTTCTCATGTTTGAACACAGAAAATTTGGCAGCATACTTGTTAATACAGGCTGTACCGACCGTCTTAAAAAGAACCTGCCTCAGTTTATCAGCTACAAACAAAAGCACAGGCTGAGCTTTTCGGGCTCTGACAGCATTATAAAACAGTTAGACAGGGATAATATCGATCCCAGACTTATCAAAAAGGTCATTCTCACTCATTGCAGCCCTGAGTGCTGCGGTGCTCTGCCCCTGCTGCCGAAATATGAGCTTATATCAAGCGCGCAGGTGCTATGTCTCATCAAGGCGGGCATCACTGACGAAACAATGATGAAAAGCACAATGCCCGAATCCTCTGTTCCGGTGAAGGCGGCAGGGATATTCAACGGACAGTCGCCGCTTAAAAAATACTATAAATGGGTGTATGACATTTTAGGAGACGGCTCTGTTCTCGGCTTTGACCTGAAGGGGCACTGCCAGTATATGACAGGTCTGTATTTTCCGGAGAACCGTCTGCTGTTTGCCGCCGACGCAGCGCCTGACGAACGTGTTCTTGATGATGAGCTCGTTCCCTCGGAAAAGCTGCTCGCTTTGCAGGAGCAGCCCGATGATTACCTTGTCACGCTCTCTACTCTGCGCAGACTCCACAGAGAGGAGCCCTCCATTACCGTGCGGTTTCTCCATTCACGCTCAATTCCGACCCTCCAGTAGTAATAATATTGCTCCTATTCTTTTTTTGTAACCTTTCAGCGCTGAAATGTATTATTATTGTAAAGGCGAAGCTGCGCCTTTTTTCAAGACCGCACTGATATTAACCACAGCTTACGTCAGCATGAATACGGAAACTGAACAAAGAGGTGATGTTAATGAACGATTTTTTTGAGCTCATAGTCTTCATACTTCGGCTGTCAACGCCATTTCTCATGCTCATTATTATAGCTCTGTGCTTTGTTTCTCTCGGCTCGGGCAGAAGAGACGAGCACGCCCTTATTGCTCTTGACGACGAACAAAAAAGCATAAGATATCCCGTGCTTTACTGGGAGAATTCTCTCGGAAGGAGCAGAGGCTCGGATATCAGGATACCCGACCCCACCGTTTCCAGGGATCACGCTGTACTTCTCAGACGTGAAAAGGGCTGGTTCATCACGGATACCGGATCAAAGTCTGGCGTTTACGTAAACGGAAAAAAGACATCAGGAAGATATCCCGTTTATGTCGGGGATAAGATAACTATCGGAGTTACTACCCTTAAGCTTAAAAGAGCAGATGCGCCCGCCATTTCTAATCAAAGGGAAAAGATCAGGAAGCCCCCGCGTTTCGGCACAGTTTCCTGCAGCTTTATCCTCGCTCTTATAACCGCTCTGATAATCCTTCTCTCCCTTGAAGGAATGCTTTGCTCGGGCAGAACGGCTGCTTTGCCTCACGCTGTGATATTTATCGCTGTGATCTGGATCTTTTACGCATTGTCGGTAAAGGTATTTCAGCGCAAGAGCTTTGAGCTTGAATCACTTGCCCTTCTTCTTTCCGGCACTGGCATAATCATGAATGCACTGCACGATCAGCGGCAGGGCTACAGTCAGCTCATCGCCCTTGTGCTCGGCATCTGCGTTTTCTGCTTTATGATATGGTTCATAGGCGACCCTGACCGTGTCATGAAATGGAGGTTCATCATATATATCCTTGCAATAGGAATGCTGCTGTTCACACTTCTTTTGGGGAAAAACGTGAACGGAGCAAAGAACTGGATTATAATAGGGCCGCTGTCCGTACAGCCCTCTGAGTTTGCAAAGATAGCCTTTATATTTGTCGGTGCTTCAACGCTCGATCATTTGCAGACGAAAAAGAATCTCTTTGGATTTATTCTTTTCACAGGCATCTGCGTGGGCATCTTCTTCCTGATGAGCGACTTCGGTACGGCGCTGATATTTTTCGTCACCTTCCTTATTATAGCCTTCATGCGTTCAGGCGACTTCAAGACCGTTATTCTTGCAATAGCCGCCGCTGTGCTCGGGGTCATGCTGATACTCTCGATAAAGCCCTATATCGCGGAGCGCTTTCAGGCGTGGGGACACGTCTGGGAATATGCTGCCACCTCCGGCTATCAGCAGGTCAATACATTTATTTACAGCGCCTGCGGAGGTCTTTTCGGAGTAGGGCTCACAAACGGCAATCTTCAGTATGTCTTTGCCTCTGAGAGTGATCTCGTGTTCGGTCTTGCCAGCGAGGAGCTCGGCCTTTTCACTGCTATACTCCTCTGTGTTATCATTGGC
>ONFW01000109.1 GCA_900317215.1 uncultured Eubacteriales bacterium
ATACATAGTTATCGGTGTATTTCTTTATTGCCTTTGCCATTGACCCGCCTATTATCCCGAGTCCCGATATAACGATATTCATACCAATTCTCTACGGCTCTCCGCCGTATTCCTCCTTTTATCATTATACCGACATTATACCATTTCTTTCCTCTCTTTTGCAACCCAAACCCACTGCTCCGGCGCAGTGCCTGCGCTGTCGTGTTTTGACGCACCGTTTTTTAAGCGCCCCACCGCCTCGTATTTAGCTCTATCTGTTTTCTTTGCGGCGTTAATTCTGACAGTCAGAATCAGTATCAGTGCAGGAGATTATTTCATCATAAGCGGTCTTGAGCGCGAACACCCTCTTTGAGAGCCTGTCAAACTGGTCGGGAGTCAAAGACTGTGCGCCGTCCGACAGAGCATGCTGGGGATCGTTGTGTACCTCTATCATAAGACCGTCTGCGCCTGATGCAACTGCGGCAAGCGCCATCTGTTCCACAAGCGCAGCCTTTCCCGTCGCATGGCTCGGATCCACTATAACAGGAAGATGAGAAAGCTTTTTGATGACAGGAACTGCCGACAGATCAAGCGTATTTCTTGTTGCGGTTTCAAAGGTGCGTATTCCCCTTTCACAGAGTATGACCCTGCTGTTGCCGCCTGCCATAATGTATTCTGCGCTCATCAGCCACTCCTCAACAGTGCTTGAAAGTCCTCTCTTGAGGAGTATCGGCTTATCGGTTTTTCCAAGCTCCTTCAAAAGTTCGAAATTCTGCATATTCCTTGCACCGACCTGTATGATATCCACACTCTCAAACATATCTATATGTCCTACCCTCATTATCTCTGTAACTATCGGCAGACCTGTTGCCCTTCTTGCACCCTTCAGCAGATCAAGTCCCTCACACTTCAGACCCTGAAAGGAATACGGCGAGGTCCTCGGCTTGAAGGCCCCTCCTCTTAAAAACTGTGCGCCTGCCGCCTTTACCCTCCGGGCAACATAATTGATCTGCTCCTCGTTTTCGACCGAACAGGGGCCAGCCATTATACACAGTTCTCCGCCGCCTATTTTCTGTCCTGTAGGAAGCTCTATCACAGTGTCGTCCGGATGAAACTTCCTGTTTGCTTTTTTATACGGCTCCTGAACTCTTTTTACGCTCTCCACCGCAGCCTGAGCATGCACCCAGTCCTCATCTATGCTCGTGGTATCTCCGATAAGTCCGAGCACCGTAGACTCAACGCCTACCCATTCGTTCACCCTTACATTGTAGCGTTCCTCAAGCGCTGCCTTGAAAAGCGTGAGCTGTTCCTTTGTTGTTCCCTGTCTGATTACGATTATCATTTTCTTTTCCTCCCAAAAATATAATAAAAAAACGAGATCCCTGCGGATCCCGTTAGTTTTCCAGTAATATAGCTTTATTCAGAAAGCGGAGCTTCTTGCCCCAAAACTTTTCCGACTATATCCGAAGGGCTTACGGAATTTCGCAGCGCAGCAAATACTTTTTCCATACCAAAAATAAAAGCATGAAAAGAATGTAAAGTATTCAAAAAATCTTGCGCTGAGCTTTTTCATTCCGAGATCTCCTTCCGAAAATCAGTATGGATAAATAATAATACTGAAATCCTCATTTGTCAATTGAGTATTTTTTTAAATATTACACCTGTGAAATAATATCCATACAGATCTGCATCGGAGAACGGTCGGCGTCTACGGTTATATCCGCCGCTGCCCTGTACAGCGGCTCTCTTTTTTCATAAAGCTCCCTTATGACCTCATCCCTGTCCGGACGGGCAAGCAGAGGCCTGACGGTATCGTTTCTGAGTCTCTCCGACACCACATCAACAGGTATATCCAGCAGCACTACAGTACCGTTTTTCTTAAGACACTCCACGTTTTCTTCAAAGGTGAGCGTGCCTCCGCCTGCAGCAATAACAAGCCCGCGTTTAGCCGAAAGCTCTCTTGCAGCCTCACGCTCTCTTTCTCTGAAATATGTCTCTCCGTCATTGCTGAACATCTCACTGATGCTCCTGCCCTCTTTTTTTTCGATATATGAGTCAAGATCGATGAATGCCATTCCCGATCTTTTTGCGAGCAGTGAGCCTATCGTACTTTTTCCGCAGCCCATAAAGCCGCAAAGAATAATATTTTTTCTTGCCATTCAGGTTGCCTCCGTTCTTCAGAATTTTCTTTTCATTTCCTCTGCGCTGTCCTCTGTAAGCTGTTCTATATCCCCGACAGAATACACTGTGCCGTCCCAGATCTCATGCGCTGCAACAGCCTGCCATACAAGCATAGGCATTCCTCCGCATACCCTTGAGCCGTTCGCCCTTGCCGTCTTTATCAGCACAGTTTCAAGAGGATTGTATACCGCATCGAATACGTTTGCAAACCCCGAGAGTGCCCTTGCGGATATAGCCATTCCCTCAGTATTCGGGAACATGCCCAGAGGAGTGCCGTTGACAAACAGATCATGCTCTCCCTCCACCTCTGACAACAGGCAGCAGGATACTTTTTCAGCGCCGAGCTTTTGTCTCAGTTCAAGCGCAAGAGCCTGCTGTTTTTCAGCGCTCTCCGGTCTTGCGGCAATAGTGAGCCTGCAGCCTGCAAGCGCCGCCTCAAAGGCGAAGATCCTTGCCGCACCGCCGCAGCCTGCAATGACGACGTCTCCGCTCAGCGGTATGCCGGCAGAAGAAAGCGCCTTTAAAAAGCCTGCGGGGTCTGTGGTGTAGCCTGTTCTTATTTCGCCGTTCTTAACTGTGTTTACCGAGCCGTAAAGCTCAGCCCTGCGGTCGAGTGCGTCAAGAAAGGGTATTATCCTCTGTTTATTGGGAATAGTGATATTATAGCCGTCAAGAGCATTGAGCAGCTCCATTTTTGCAGGCAGCTCCTCAGGGGCAATATCAAGCACGGAATAGTCGCCTTTCAGACCTGCAAGCTCAAACAGTCTTTTATGAATGAACGGCGACATCGTGTGACCGATCGGATGTCCTATAACGGCAAAACGTCTGTCTGACATAATTATCTCTCCTTTGTTTAGGCAAATACACCAAAAAGAATTTTTTCTGAAAAAAATTATTAATTCTAAGGGAAAAATACAAATGATATATTGACAAAACCGAGAATACCTTATATGATTTGAGTATAGAAAATTGTGCGCAGATGCTTGGAGTCTTGTCTGTCCTAATATTGTAGCACACTCGTCAGCGAATGTCTATGATAGAAAAAGGAAAACACAATTTTTACATAACAATTTTTTAGGAGGAGTTATCATGGTACTTGAAAAGGTAAAGGCTATTCTTAGCGAGCAGTTTGATGTTGAAGAGGATAAGATCACTCCCGAGACATCACTCATCGACGATCTCAATGCCGATTCTCTCGATGTTGTAGATCTTCTTATGTCCATCGACGATGAGTTCGAGGTAGAGGTACCCGATGAGGAAGTCGAGAACATCAAGACAGTTGACGACCTCGTTAAGTATATCGAGAATCATAAGTGATCCGCCTTGAATATTCGGCTGCTTTTACGGCAGCCGTTTTTTTTTGCCTTTTTCTATTGAAAAATGGAGGGCTTGATAATATAATAGAAAACATCACAGCCTGATGCCCGCAGAAGCGGGACAAAGCTTAAAAGGAAAGGACCGAAAAACATGGCACAGCAAAAGAAAATGGTGGAATCCATTACATCAAGAGATGTAGATTTCGCAAAATGGTATACTGACATTGTAAAAAAGGCAGAGCTTGCGGATTATTCCGGAGTAAAGGGCTGCATGGTCATCAGACCCTACGGCTACGCTATCTGGGAGAATATGCAGCAGGATATGGATAGGCGCTTCAAGAAAACAGGACATGAGAACGTATATATGCCCATGTTCATACCGGAGAGCCTTCTGCAAAAGGAAAAGGATCACGTTGAGGGCTTTGCTCCCGAATGTGCATGGGTAACGGTAGGTGGAAGCGAAAAGCTCACCGAACGTCTTTGCGTAAGACCCACCTCAGAAACACTTTTCTGTGAGCATTATGCAAAGGTGATCAATTCATACCGCGACCTTCCCAAGCTGTATAATCAGTGGTGCTCGGTAGTCCGCTGGGAAAAGACGACAAGACCCTTCCTGAGAACGTCGGAGTTTCTCTGGCAGGAGGGTCACACTATGCACGAGACAGAGCAGGAGGCAAGAGAAGAGACTCAGAAAATGCTGCAGGTATATGCCGACTTCTATAAGGAGACTCTCGCCATTCCTGCAGTAACGGGCAGAAAGACCGAAAAGGAAAAGTTTGCCGGCGCAGTTGAGACCTACACTATAGAGCCGATGATGCATAACGGAGTAGCTCTGCAGGGCGGCACCTCTCATTTCTTTGGAGACGGCTTTGCAAGAAGCTTCGGAATAACCTTTACAGGCAGGGACAATACCCTGCAGTATCCGTTCCAGACCTCATGGGGTACCTCGACCCGTATGATCGGCGCGATAATCATGGTTCACGGCGACGACGACGGTCTTGTCCTGCCTCCGAGGATAGCTCCCATTCAGGTGGCTGTCATTCCGATAGCCCAGAAAAAGGAGGGCGTTCTTGAAAAGGCTCAGGAGCTTAAAGCAAGACTTCTCGATAAGGACTTCCGTGTAAAGCTTGACGACAGCGACAAGGCTCCCGGCTGGAAGTTCTCGCAGTACGAGATGCTCGGAGTACCCGTCAGGATAGAGATCGGCCCCAAGGACATTGAGAACGGTCAGTGCGTACTCGTCCGCAGGGACAACCGTGAAAAGACCGTTGTTTCACTTGATAATATCGAGGCGGCTGTTGAGCAGGCTCTCCGAGACATTCACGAGAGCATGTATCAGGCGGCGCTCAGGAATCTTGAGGAGAAGACCTTTGTTGCCCGCACGCATGAGGAATTTCTTGACATCGCTGCAACAAAGCCCGGCTTTATCAAGGCTATGTGGTGCGGCGATCCGGAATGTGAGAACAAGCTCAAGGACGAAACGGGCGGCGTGAAATCAAGGTGCATTCCCTTTAACGAGGAACACCTCAGTGACGTCTGCGTATGCTGCGGCAAGCCTGCCAGACACATGGTATACTGGGGCAGGCAGTACTGATTCTTTTTTTGATCCGGTGCTGCGGTAACGCTACAAACAGAAGCGCGGGCACGGTGATCGTTTTATCTGACACCGTGCCCCTGCTTTTATATAAGAAAAAGGAGAGCTGTTATGGAAACAAGAAGAATAGACGCCGCAGAGATAACCGCTGCGGTAAAGAAGCTGTTCATGGATATGAACTATAACATAGGCTGCGATATACTTGATGCTCTCAAGTCAGCCAAAGAAAATGAAATCTCAGAAACAGGCAGGAATGTGCTTGATCAGATAATCGAGAATCACAGAATAGCGTCCTCCGAGGAGGTGCCTATCTGTCAGGATACAGGCATGGCGGTACTCTTTGCCGAATACGGCGACCATGTCGTCATTGAAAACGGCAGCTTTGAGGAGGCTGTTCAGGAGGGTGTAAGACGAGCCTATACAGACGGTTATCTGCGAAAGTCGGTGGTTACCGATCCTGTTTTCGACAGGATCAACACCAAAGACAACACCCCTGCAATAATCTATACCGACATAGTGAAGGGCAACAGGATAAAGCTCATCGCAGGCTGCAAGGGCTTCGGAAGCGAAAACATGTCCGCAATAAAAATGCTCACACCCTCAGCAGGTCTGGAGGGCGTGAAGAAATTCATTATGGACACCGTTATCCATGCCGGCCCCAACCCGTGTCCGCCTATCGTTGTCGGCGCAGGAATAGGCGGCACCTTTGAAAAGGCTGCGATGCTCGCAAAGAAAGCCACACTCAGACCGATAGATACCCGTAACACCGACGAAAGATATGCGGCCCTTGAGGATGAGCTGCTTGAAATGATTAACAGAACAGGCTTTGGCCCTGCAGGTCTTGGAGGAAGCACGACCGCCCTCGGCGTGAATATAGAGACCTTCCCGACACATATCGCAGGAATGCCCGTTGCGGTGAATATCTGCTGTCATGCCGCAAGACATAAGGAAACAGAGATCTGAGGAGGGAAAGAAAATGAGCATAAAAAGAATAACTCTTCCGCTCACCGATGAGGTGATAAAGGAGCTGCGTGCAGGCGACAGTGTGCTTATCTCAGGCTCAGTGATAACAGGACGTGACGCAGCGCACAAGCGTCTTTATGAGCTTATTGAGAAGGGCGAGCCCCTGCCTGTGGATATCAGCGGCGAGGTGATCTATTATGTCGGGCCTGCTCCCGCCAAACCGGGACATGCCGTAGGCCCAGCAGGTCCTACATCAAGCTACAGAATGGATAAATACACCCCTGTTCTTCTGGACAGAGGACTTAAGGGCATGATCGGAAAGGGCGCAAGGAACGCTGAGGTAGTCGCATCAATGATAAAAAACGGTGCTGTGTACTTTGCCGCTATCGGCGGAGCTGCGGCGCTCATTTCAAGGAGCATAAAAAGCTCGGAAATACTTGCTTATGAGGATCTCGGCACAGAGGCGATATACCGCTTCACGGTAGAGGACTTTCCTGCCGTTGTGGCTATAGACAGCTACGGAAACAGCGTACTTGTCACAGAGCCTGTCAACTCCTGACGGAGGATAGAAATGGAACCGGACAAGAATCAGAGCAGTCCTTTTTATAAAGACACTGACGAAACAAGCGGCAAAGGATACGACCCCTGCACCGATTTGTTCAGCGATGCACCGTACGATATCGGCACAGATATGCCGGTACAGCCGAGGCTCCCGAAGCCCCATGTCAGAGTAAGCACAAAAAAAGAGCTGCGAAAGCTCATCATACCGTTTATTATTGCGTTTTTTCTCGTACTTCCGTTTACTGTGGTACTGACCTTCTATATCAAATTTCCTGTTTTTTCAATACTCATACCGGAATACTATCTTCTCATAGCGCTGTACAGCCTGTCGTGGATCGCCGTAATAGTGGGCGGTATCAGCTTTGTCAGGGCAAATTCAAGGATATCTTTATCGGGCTTTACAGGAGTCAGAACCGCGCTTTTGCCTTTTTATCTTACATCTTCGGGACTTTGCATCGCCTCGCTCATAGTTCCCGAAAGCACAGGGATCCTGCTCAAGCTTGTGTGCATAGCCCTGCTTGCAGGAACGGCAGTCCTTATCTTCATCACGGCAAGAAAAAAAGGGAACAGAACCGAAAAGAAGCTCTTTATCATACCCATGACTGCAATGCTGCTGCTCAGCATCGGCTTCAACTGTGTCTCCAAGCTATTCATGACAGCGATAAACACCGACACCCGCTACATAGTGCTGACAATGAGAGACAGCTCGTCTCTTCCTGCAGGTGACGACAGACACCGGTTTGTCAGCACGGGCGAGCAGGATCCCGGCATCTGTTTCGTCAACGGCATAGTCGTTGGCAGCCGTGAGGATTATCTGTACTATTCCGACAAGACTGATGCTCCAGAGTCGACAAGGTTTTTAACGAAAAACCACGATGCCTTCGATGATGAGATAATAGCCGCCGACAACATAATAGTAAACGCCCTGCATGATTTGGAAAACATTTACACTGAAGACTTCTTCGCAAATAATTATCTTGTGATACGCTCTGAATACTTTTACGACCATATCGCCGACATAAACCTGACCGATATGCGCGCGAATTTAGATAGAATGTTCTACGAGCTCGACGTGGACTACACTGCATCAGAGGATGAATTCATCTCCGACGTGTGCTTATTCCTCATGGCTTTTCCAAAAAGCAGCGACCC
>ONFW01000232.1 GCA_900317215.1 uncultured Eubacteriales bacterium
GAGCAAGACCGAGGAAAGCAAGACCGAGGAGTCCTCTGGCGATAATGCAGAGGCTTATGCAGCTATCATAGGCACATACGCACTCACTGCTGAAGACGGTACAGTTGCAGCCGCACTTCAGTTGAACGCTGATTCCTCGGCAGTTCTGCAGAACGTAACCGGCGAAACCAAGCAGGGCACATGGGCAGTTACAGAAGGCAAGATAGTTGTAACCACCGACGAAACAGTCTCCTTTGACTACGTTGACGGCAACCTCGTAAGCACCGAGCAGCCTGATTACGTATTCGTAAAGCAGAATGCAGAAACACCCGAGCAGTCCTCCGTTGATTACTCAGAGGCTTATGCAGCTATCATAGGCACATACGCACTCACCGCCGAAGACGGTACAGTTGCAGCTGCTCTTCAGCTGAACGCTGATGCCTCGGCAGTTCTGCAGAACGTAACCGGCGAAACCAAACAGGGCACATGGGCAGTTACAGAAGGCAAGATAGTTGTAACCACTGACGAAACAGTCAGCTTCAACTACGTTGACGGCAACCTTGTAAGCACCGAGCAGCCTGATTATGTATTCGTAAAGCAGAATGCAGAAACACCCGAGCAGCCCGCTGAGAATGACGAGTCCGGCGAAGAGCCCGATGAAGGCGGCGAGGATGCCGGCGATGAAGGCGGCGACGAGGAGTAATTCCGAAGCATCGCTCGATCCTGTAAAACAAAGACCTTCCGAAACGATCGTCACATAAAAATATCGGGACACAGCAAAGCGTAAGCTCTGTTGTGTCCCGTTTATTTATGGTATTCGATAAAAACCGGAATACAAGCAAGATCGCGTACATGTTTTTTTCACGGCGGGGCTTCAACGTCATACAAGACCTCAAGGGGATTTTCAGAGATCACCTTATATTACCGCAAAAAATGTCATGAACATCAGCTTTATATCATAAAAGAAATTAAATCTTGAAATATACTCGAGATTGTACCTCATCTTCTGAGGCAGCACTTCTTCAAGGTAGACCCTGTCCGTATCGTCTGCACCGCTCAGCAGCTTCTCCTCGTCCTTGAATTTTATGCTCGCAAGAGAGGTTATGCCTGCCGGCATCAGCAGCGTGGCGTACATCTCGTCAGTATAGCGATCAACATACTTCGTCACCTCTGGTCGGGTGCCTACAAATGTCATGTCGCCCTTAAGAACATTAAAAAGCTGCGGCAGCTCGTCAAGACGGCATTTCCGAAGGAATCTCCCCGCCCTTGTCACCCTTGCGTCGTTTTTTACGGTGACCTGTGTGCCTGCGCTCTCCGCATTCTTCACCATTGTGCGGAACTTCACTATCCTGAATACTCTGCCGTATTTTGTCACCCTTTTCTGCAAAAAAAACACGCCGCCTCTTGAATCGCAGACTATCCATACCGCAATTATGAGCATAAACGGTAGACATATAACGGTAAGCACAAGAGCAGTTATTATGTCGAAAAGCCTTTTAAGAACAAGACTTCCCGTTTTTCTGCAAAGCATATCATAATAGGGTCTTACGGCATCATTTTTAATGCTCGCGGGCAGCCTTTCCCATTTTTTCATCTCGATCTCTCCCGAAAGTCCGGCTTGCACAGCTCATCAAACCGTACCGAATTCCTCTTTCTCCTTATCGAGTCTCTCCTTTGCAACAGCAAGCATAAGCTTTATCCTGTTCTCCTGATTCACCCTGGGAGCTCCGGGGTCATAGTCTATAGCGACTATATTCGCCCGCTCGTCCTTTTCCTTTATTTTGCGGATCATGCCCTTGCCGTTGATATGGTTCGGCAGACAGCCAAAGGGCTGTGTGCAGACAATATTCTCAAAGCCGCATTCTACAAGCTCAAGCATTTCTCCTGTAAGCAGCCAGCCCTCGCCCATCTTGCTGCCATAGCCTACAACGCCCTTAACAAGCTCCTTGGTATGGCTGTAGCGGGTTATCGGTCTGAAGCCGAATTTCTCCTGAGAATTAATCAGCAGGGTCTCGTAATCAGTGAGGAAATCCATCAGCTTTTTCACAACGAGATACTTTGCCCTGCTGCCGCCGTAGAGCTTATAGTCCTCCATGCGGTTATCCACCTTGAACATAGCAAAGCCAAGTATGCCGGGCAGGTTTATCTCACAGTCCTGCTCTCTGAGAAAACGCTCAAGATTATTATTTCCAAGAGCGGCATATTTAACATAGATCTCGCCTACAACACCCACCTTTATCTTCGGTACACGCTTGATCTCAATGTTAGCGAAATCCTCAGCTATCCTGTCGAGGTACTTTGCAAGCTCCGTTCTCTTGAAGCCATGCCCCTCGGAGAGTATTATCGTAAGTCTTTTTGTCCATTTATCTATCAGCGCATCGGTATCGCCCTTATTCACCTCATAGGGACGCACCTGATTTGAAAGACTGAGTATAAGCTCGCCGTAAAGCCCCGCTGCTGCTATCCTTCTGAGCAGAGGGATAGAGATTTTAAACCCGGGATTCTTCTCCATGCCTGACATATTAAGTGATATTACAGGTATCTTATCATAGCCCGCCTTAACGAGAGCCTTTCTGAGCATATGGATATAATTTGAGGCATGGCAGCCGCCGCCCGTCTGCGTGAGGAGCAGAGCTATCTTGTTGACGTCATATTTTCCGCTCTGCACCGCATGGATAAGTTGACCTATAGTAAGTATCGCCGGATAGCAGGTGTCGTTGTGTACATACTTCAAGCCGACCTGCGCTATCTCGGGGCCGTCTGTTTCAAGCAGCTCCACCTTATATCCGAACCTTGCAAAGATATTCTTTATAATGTTGAAATGTATGCTCGCCATCATAGGAAAGAGTATCGTATACTCCTTCTTCATCTCTTTTGTAAAGAGCAGTCTGCCGTCCTTGTCGTAAACTAATTCTGCCATATTATCCGCCCCCATCATTCGTCAAGCGCCGCAAGAAGGCTTCTCAGCCTTATCTTTACCGCACCCAGATTGGTTATCTCATCTATTTTTATCTGAGTGTAAATCTTGTTGTGGCGCTCAAGTATAGCCCTCACCTCGTCCGTTGTGATAGCGTCAACTCCACAGCCGAAAGAAACGAGCTGAACAAGATCCATATCCTTAAAGCCGCTGACATACTCTGCAGCAGCATACATTCTTGAATGATAGGTCCACTGATTGAGTACACCTGTCGAACGTTTTTTCTCATATACGCTCACAACGTCCTCGGATACTATAGCAACATCAAAGCTTGTTATCAGCTTGTCAATGCCATGGTTTATTTCAGGGTCGGCATGATAGGGTCTGCCTGCAAGAACAAGTATGTGCTTCTTCTCTTTTCTCGCCTTTTCAATAATCTTTTTACCGTAGAGCCTTATTTTTTCAAGATAGCTCTCATATTCGGCATAGGCAGCCTTCGCAGCCTCCTTGACGTCTGAGAGTGAGATATCGTGCCATAGCTTCTGAAGCTCGGGACATATCTTCTTCGGGAAATCCTTAGGTCTGTGTATACCCACAAATTCATGGAAGAACTTCACGTTCTCGATCTCCCGTACATTTGCGGATATTACCTCGGGATAATACGCAACAACGGGACAGTTATAGTGATTATCTCCCAGATGCTCATCGAAATTATAGGACATACACGGATAGAATATACTTGTGAACCCGTTGTCGAGAAGCCATTGTATATGACCGTGTATCAGCTTTGCCGGGAAGCAAACCGTATCGGACGGTATAGTTTGCTGTCCGTTGAGGTAGAGCTTTCTGTTCGAGAATGGTGAAGCCACCACCTCAAAGCCAAGCCTTGTAAGGAAGGTGTGCCAGAACGGAAGCAGCTCGAACATATTCAGTCCCAGCGGTATGCCGATCCTGCCAAGTCTGCCCGGCTTAGGCGTATATTCCTGCAGCAGACGGAGCTTGTACTGATAGATATTCATGCTCTCGTCCGGTGATTTTTTCGTTACGGGCTTTTCACAGCGGTTGCCTGCTATAAATTTTCTGCCGTCGCTGAAGGTGTTCACCGTAAGACGGCAGTTATTGCTGCAGCCGCCGCAGTTTATCGAACGTATCTCGTGCGTGAAGCTTCCAAGCTGCTCCTTGCTCAGAATAGAAGAGCTGCTCTTTGAGCTTGTCTTATCCCTTGCATAAAGCGCGGCTCCGTAAGCGCCCATAAGTCCGGATATTTCGGGCCGTATGACGTTTACACCCATTTCCTGCTCGAAGGCTCTGAGAACTGCATCGTTAAGAAAGGTGCCGCCCTGAACGACTATCCTTTTGCCCAGCTCTGACGGATTTGCTACACGAATGACCTTATACAGAGCGTTCTTGACAACGCTGAGACAAAGTCCCGCAGAGATATCCTCAATTGTTGCGCCATCCTTCTGAGCCTGCTTGACCGATGAATTCATAAATACGGTGCAGCGTGAGCCGAGGTCGACAGGCTGCTTTGCAAGAAGCCCCAGTCTTGAGAATTCCTCTGAGGAATATCCGAGAGCATTTGCAAAGGTCTGCAGAAACGAGCCACAGCCCGATGAACAAGCCTCGTTGAGGAAGATATTGTCAATAGCTCCTCCTCTTATCTTGAAGCACTTTATGTCCTGTCCGCCGATATCAATGATGAACTCAACATCAGGCATAAAACTCTTGGCTGCCGTGAGATGGGCGATAGTTTCAACAACGCCGATATCCACACTGAAGGCATTCTTTATTATTTCCTCACCGTAGCCCGTTACAGCCGAGCCGGCTATCCTTATTTTCGGCGCTTTTTCATATATATGTTCAAGGAAGCTTTTTACTATCGGCACAGGATTTCCGCTGTTCGGCAGATACTCCGAATAAAGCAGGGTTCCGTCCTTTGCGGCCACCACTCCCTTTACCGTTGTTGAGCCGGCATCAATGCCTATGTATGCTCTGCCCGTATAGCTTGCAAGGTCGCCCCTCTTTATCTTTGCCCTTGCATGGCGCTCACGGAACTCATCAAGCTCCGCCTGAGTTTTGAAAAGAGGCTTATTGAATGCAAAATTGCCTGAACCCCTGTAAACAGAGATATGTTTTATAACCTCGTCAAGATCGGCTGTCTTTTCGGCGCAGAGAGCTGCTCCCATGGAAACATAATAGAGTGAATTTTCGGGACAGACACCCTCCGTTTTGAGAGATTTATCAAAGCTCTTTCTTAGCTGCGGAATGAATGTGAGCGGACCGCCAAGATATACGATCTTTCCCTTGATCTCTCTGCCCTGTGCAAGACCGGCTATAGTCTGGTTTACAACAGCTCCGAATATGCTTGCTGCGATATCAGTCTTTTTAGCGCCCTGGTTCAGCAGGGGCTGGATATCCGTTTTGGCAAAAACGCCGCAGCGGGAGGCTATGGTATATATCTTCTCATGCTTTTCGGCAAGGCCGTCAAGCTCCTCTATCGGCACGTTCAGCAGAGTTGCCATCTGGTCGATGAAGGCTCCGGTACCACCTGCGCACGAGCCGTTCATTCTTACCTCCATACCGCCTGACAGGAAAAGTATCTTTGCATCCTCGCCGCCAAGCTCGATTATCACATCGGTATTCGGCAAAAAGGTATTCGCTGCAACTCTGGTGGCATATACCTCCTGAATGAAGTCTATCCCGCAGGCGTCTGCAACACCCATGCCGGCAGAGCCCGACATAGCTATCAGGGCATTGTCTGCATCAGGAAGCTCTCTGCGCAGTTTCCTGAGAAGCTCCGCTATTTTTTCGGTTATCTGCGAATAATGCCTTTCGTAGACCTTATAGACGAGCTTGTTGTTCTCATCAAGAACTGTACATTTCACCGTGGTCGAGCCGATATCAAGACCGATCTTTAACATCCGGACACACATTCTTTCTGTCTGATAATATAAAAGCCTGACTGCTTTTAAAGATAGTTATACTCTTATTATTATAACGAAAATTGAAACATTTTGATGCTTCAAAAGAATTATCATCATTCTGTAAAAAAATGCTATCCGAAGGAATATAAATGAAAACAAACTGAAAAAATGTGTAGGAAAAATAAAGAAAGTATGATATAATATATGGTGCAGACAATAAAGGCGGTGAGCGACATGAAGCGTTTGGATAATGAAGAAAGCAGAAGGATAAACTACGATGCGGATATATCAGAGCTGGAAAAAGTTTATAACAGACAGTTCGAGCTGATAAAGAAGGGGAATACCGACCTTGTCACGCTTGAGCTCGTTATGCTCGGCAGGGCGCTCGATTTTGTCAGCTTTGCCTCAAAAAAATTAGGTGTGAGCTTAGGCACTGACGAGGTCTCTGTAAAGAGGTTTGAAGAGGTTCTCGACGCCATGCAGAGAGGGATAGTGCAGGATAATTTCTTTTCGGGCGAGGGCGGCGGCATATCGGGCTGTGTGAGCGCCTATTTAGGCATACTGATAATCGCCCGCATAGGCGGCAAATGGGAGGACACCGAAAACGGCAGAGCCGTAAACGTGAACGGCAGATATGCATACGTTGACGAATTTATAGAGAGGCGTCTGCTTGGTCTTTCAGAGCTGAGCGCAGTCGACTATTTCAACTCGGTAAGCATCGTTAAGTAACCGACAGCGCAGACGTAATACACAACAATACAACAGAGAGGTATAAGTAATGGCAAATCATAGAGCGGACAGAATGTCCGAGGATATCAAGAGAGAGCTTATGGCTATTCTCAGAGAAATGAAGGATCCCAGACTCCATAACGGGATAATCAGCATAGTAAGATGCGAAACGGCTCATGACCTTTCGTACTCAAAGGTGTATATCAGCTCCATGAACGGACTTGATACGGCAAAAGAGGCAGTGAAGGCTCTGAAAAACGCTCAGGGCTTTATACGTCGTGAGCTTGGCGCAAGGCTGCGGCTTCGCTTTGCCCCAGCCCTCGCCTTTGAGGCTACAGACTCTATCGAGTACAGCGCAAATATCTCGAGGATACTCAACGATATCGTCCATACTCAGACAGAGGGCGAAGAAGAAAAAAACAACGACGACAATAACGAATGAACGGAGCTTTCAGATGACTGACATAACAATAAAACAGGCAGCCGAAATGCTGCTTGCAAACGACGATATACTCGTTCTTATGCACCGCTCGCCTGACGGTGACACCATAGGCTGCGGCTACGCCCTGTGCGCTGCGCTGAGAAAGCTCGGCAAGCGCGCCCAGCCTGTTTGCTCGGATATCCTGCCAAGGGTATTCTCCTTTCTCACGGAGAGCTTTGAGCAGCAGACCTTTGAGCCGGGCTTCATTGTTTCGGTGGACGTTGCCACCGAAACTCTTTTAGGCGAAGGGCTCTCGGTCTATAAGGACAGGATAGAGCTTTGTATAGACCACCACCCCTCAAACACAGGCTTTGCACGGTGCGGTGTAGTGGACGGCTCGGCAGGCGCCTGCGCTCTGATAATCGCAAAGCTCATCAGGGAAATGGGCGTGAAATTTGACCCCTTCATCGCAGACGCCATATTCACGGGAGTTGCCACGGATACAGGCTGCTTTGTATTCTCAAATGCCTCCGCGGAAATACACAGAACTGCCGCTGAAATGATCGAAAACGGCGCTGACAGCGCTATGATAACAAGACTTATCTTTGAGACGAAATCTCGCAGCAGACTTGAACTTGAAAAAATGGTGTTAGAGTCGCTGAGATATTTCCACGACGGCAGAACCGCTCTCATTACCGTGACATCCGCAATGATGATGCTCTCGGGCGCAGAGGAGGGCGAAACTGAAGGAATCGCCTCCATTCCGCGTCAGATAGAAGGCGTGACGATAGGCATTACAGTCAGAGAACGAGGCGAGGGAAGCTACAGGATCTCCGTGCGCACATCGGACGGAGCCGACGCCTCAAGGATATGTGCCGCTCTCGGAGGCGGAGGCCATAAGGCGGCAGCAGGGTGCAGCATAGAGGGAGACCTCGAAACAGTGATAAAAACTATCACAGATGCAGCAGAACAGGAATTGGATAGAATGATATGAACGGAATACTTATCATAGACAAGCCCTGCGACTACACCTCCTTTGATGTTGTCGCAGTAGTAAGGGGCTGCATGAGGGAAAAACGTGCCGGACATACCGGTACGCTCGACCCAATGGCAACAGGGGTATTGCCCATTCTTTTAGGCAGCGCTACCAAAGCGCAGTCTCTTCTGCCAGATACCGACAAGGAATATGAGTGCGGATTCAAGCTCGGCATGACCACGGACACCCTTGACATTACCGGTAAAGTGCTTAACGAATGTCACAGCGATATCAAAAAAGAGGATATAGAGGCTGTGCTACCCCGTTTCAGAGGGGATATCATGCAGGTGCCACCCATGTATTCTGCGGTAAGCAGAAACGGCGTAAGGCTTTATGAGCTTGCGAGAAGGGGCATAGAGGCTGAGCGCGACGCCCGCCCTGTTCATATAGCTCTGCTCGAGCTGACGGACTTCGACTTGAAAACACAGACAGGCTCAATGAAAATAGCCTGCTCAAAAGGCACCTATATCCGCTCTGTGTGCGATGATATGGGCAAGGCTCTCAAATGCGGCTGTGTAATGACCTCTCTGAGAAGAACCAAGGCCTGCGGCTGTGATATCTCTCAGGCAGTAAGCCTTGACCATATCAGGCAGCTTGCAGAGCATGACAGAGCAGCTCTCGAAGCCCTTGTCAGGCCTACCGAAACTGTATTTTCGGAGCTTCCCCTTGTGAGTCTCAGCGAAAATCAGGCATTCCGCTTTAAAAACGGCGGCGGTCTGACACTCTCAAGAATAAGAAACACTCATGAGCTGTCAGACGGTCTTTGCCGTGTTTACAGCGCAGACTGCGGATTTATCGGTCTGGGAGAGGTCAATAGAGAAAACGATGCGCTCGGCTTTAAAAAGCTGTTTGCGAAGACGTAAAATATTATTTATGGTGTGAAGCATAATGAAGATCATAAAAGAGCTTGTGCGCTCCGAAAAACCGACCTCTGCGGCTCTCGGATTTTTTGACGGTGTCCACAGGGGACATCAGGCAGTAATAAAGGATGCGGTAGCCACAGGCATGAGCAGAGGACTCGTTCCCACAGTTTTTACCCTGCAGCAAAGTCCGAGAACCGTGCTGCTCGGGGAAAAACCGGCAGCAATAATGACCCTTGACGAAAAGCTTTCAGAATTTGATAGACTCGGCGTTGAGCAGGTCTATCTTATCGACTTTACTACGATCAAGAACATCACCGCTGAGGACTTTGTACGCGATATACTGATCGGGATCTTCCGGGCGGAGCATACGGGCTGCGGCTTCAACTATCATTTCGGCAGCGGAGCCAGGGGCAACGGCTCGGTGCTGTCTCAGCTCGCCGTGAAATACGGTATATCGGAGACGACCCAGCCAAGGCTTTGTTATAACGGTGAGCCTATAAGCTCCACAAGAATAAGAAAATGCATCGCCCGGGGAGATATACTCAGCGCAAATGCTATGCTCGGCAGGAGCTTCGGCTACAGGCTGCCTGTAGTACACGGAAAAAAGCTCGGTCATAAGCTCGGCTTTCCGACGATAAATCAACTGATGCCCGAGGGCCTTGTTGAACCGCTTTTCGGCGCCTACTGCTCCACCGTCACGGTTGACGGGCGCAGGTATGCAGGCGTTACCGATATCGGAATTAAACCCACCGTCGGCTCTGACTGCGTTTCTGTCGAAACATGGATGCCTGACTACCATTCCCGCGAGCTTTACGGAGAAATCATTGAAGTGAGGCTGCATGACTTTATCAGACCCGAAAAAAAATTCAACAGCCTTGACGAGCTAAGGTCAGCGATCCTCAGCGATGCAGAACAGGCGAAAGCCCGTCTTGCAGAGCTTCAAAATTATTAACTCCGGTTATGCCGCAGCTCAGATAATGAGTTACAACTCAGAAAACCGATTTATCCATATTTACACCTGAAAGGAGAATGTATATGAACAGAGGCTTTGGACCTCCGCCGAGAGGCGGCGGAGGACACAGACCGCCTCCCCCGCCGTCAGGAGGAGGCTTCGGACACAGACCCCCGCCACCACCCGGAGGCGGCTTCGGACACAGACCTCCGCCACCGCCGCCCGGAGGCGGCTTCGGGCACAGACCTCCCCAGAGAGGCTACGGCGGCCCTCCTCCGGGAAGATATTCTGGAAGAGGCTACGGTCCTCCTCCCCCGCCCCCGAGAGGCTATCGCAGACCTCCTGCTGCCGGCTGCTGTCTGATAAGCGCACTTCCGATAATAACTGCTGCAGGTGTGTTGATCGCAGGCATAGCCACGCTTATTACAGGCCTCTTCTGACAACACGGAGATGATATAATGATATTCGCATTTTTACCTACTGCAGTCCTTTATATCTGCTCGTGTGCAGGCTTTATTACAAGTCTGATAATGATTTTTCCTTCGCCGTTCAGCTCATTTCCGCTTTGTGCATTATTGTTTCTATGCTCTTCGGCAGGTGTACTGCTGTCATATATAGCGGCTGACACACTCGACTGCATAAGCGAGGAGGGCTTTCTCTACGATTTCGACCGCAGCTTCAGCTCAGCCATTCGTCGCTCACGAAGATGCTTCGGCGCATACAGGATAGTATCCCTGCTCGACACGGCATACTACTGCTGCGCTTATGAAAAGCTCCCTCAGGCAAGAGAAACACTCCTTGAAGCTAAACGGCTCATTGAAAAAAGCTCAGCTTCTCCTTATCGTGCGACTTATCTTTATCTTGTACTCGAGTATAAAAAGAAATCACACGACACCAACAATATCAGCTCGTTGATTTCACTTACAGCAGATAATATAAGCTCTGCACGCTATATCACCCGAAAAGGCAGAAGCTCAGCGGAGCAGTCTCTCGTATATTCCGTTTCGCAGCTTGAGCTTTATTCTCATACGGCAGAGGAGCTGATGAACAGCCGAAGAGATATCGCAGAACGCATATACCGCCTTACTGCCGAGGGTATCAGGACAAGCACAAAGGGAAACAGGTATAAAAAGCTGTGCTTTATTTACGACCATGCCCTTTCATGTCTTTTAACAAACAGAGCCGAAGAAGCGAAGAGCTGCATCGATGCACTCAGCAGAACACCTACCGCATTTCCTTTATCCCAACGCATACAAGACTACATCATCAGCAGGGATATTTCCGTCCTCATGCAGACGACCCCGTAAGCGGCGTCATTCTCTGCTTCCGAAATCCCTCATCTATAAAAAGGCACGGCAGCCCGTAAAGGGTACCGTGCCTTTTTTTGCTCTGTTTATTGTCTGCTTGTCAATTTCCGGAGAATTTCATCTTGACCGACTGCAGCTTCTGCTGCTCAGCGTCATCAGGCTTATACCAGCCCCGTGACTTCATCTCATCGTATATCCTTGACTGCATACATAATGACGAATTAAGGCTGCTTGAAAAGGTCTGATGCACATCTGCACTCGATGATTCTATTGCGCCGTGCATATAAAGATCGCATACGCCTTTTTCGAGCAGAAGCAAATTTTCCATAAGATCTCTGTCCTGCATAACTTTCTCCTCCTGTCAAAGCAA
>ONFW01000111.1 GCA_900317215.1 uncultured Eubacteriales bacterium
CATACCGCCGAGCCATCTTGCGTTTACATAGTAAGCGCCTGCTCTGAGAGCCTCTTCCTTAACGGAATCCTGAGCCTGCTTCTTTGTGCCTACGAAAAGCACTGACTTGCCCTCTGTAGAAAGCTCACGAACGAAGCTGTAAGCCTCTTCGAGCTTCTTAACGGTCTTCTGCAGGTCGATGATGTAGATGCCGTTTCTCTCTGTGAAGATGTAGGGAGCCATTTTCGGGTTCCATCTTCTTGTCTGGTGTCCGAAGTGAACACCTGCTTCCAAAAGCTGTTTCATTGATACTACTGATGCCATTTGTTTTGTCCTCCTTAGGTTTTTTCCTCCGTCGGGAGCAAGCAACAGGACCCTCCTGCACCTAACGAATAATCCCGACGTGCGATTTGCGAAAGAAATTATACCACAGCTTGCAGACATTTGCAAGTGTTTTTTTATAAATCCTTATAAAAAATCCAAAATCAGCTCATATTATCGTTTTTCATCGGGTTTTCCGGCTCAATGCATGAAGGGCAGCAGGGGCAGTCTTGTTTTTTTGCTTCTGCGTGTCCCGAAGGGACAATGACTGACAAGGATAGTGTCCTCACCTATAAGAGTTATATTCTCCCAGCGGATCACGATATCCTCCCCTCTGCCGAAAAATCCGAAAAAGCGCTGTCTGCCGTAGATCACCACAGCCACCACCTTAGCCGTTTCGGTATCTATCTCGATATCGTCGGCAAAGCCTATCCGGCAGCCGTTCGTGCTGTTTATTACCTCCTTGTGCCTCAGCTCTGCAAGACGACAGTTATTCATGGAATATCCCCTCCGGCAATATATACTGCCGAAGGGGATCGAATATGACAATATTATGTATTTTTCGGTCTGAAGGATCTGCCCTCAAATTTTTTATTTATCCTGCCGAACAGGTTTTTCATAGGTATGGTCATGACAATGAAAAGCCCGAGGGCTATCAGAGTCATTACTGCAAGTATCAGGGTAAGCTGCGGCGTAAAAGTTGCAAAGTCGAAAAGACTTCCCCAATGTCTGCCGAAGAGATAGATATCATTGCAGCACAGTACCCCTATGACCATGCCGGAAACCATGAGCACAAACAGTACCGTTCGTATACTATTGAACGGAAGCGAGACCTGGAACAGTATCATAAACGCCGTGATCGCCGTAAGACATACGCAAAGGGTGTAATACTCCGGCACAGAAAGGTCGAAGATCATACGGGCGAATATACAGAAAATTACATTTATGACCGTGGTTATACCGGCAGGTATGGCTTTTTCAAGGATATTCAGAATGAATACGCCCTTTATCCTCTCCTTGTTAGGCTCAAGCGCAAGTATCAGAGACGGTATGCCTATCGTGCAGGCGTTAACAAGGGTGAGCTGTATCGGCTGGAACGGGAACGGAACGGTGAGGAAAAGGAAGAGTATGGCAAGAATAGTGGAAAAGATCGTCTTTACGATAAACAGCGTAGAGGATCGCTGGATATTGTTTATCGTTCTTCTTCCCTCAGCCACGACCTTGGGCATTGAAGCAAAATTGGAATCGAGCAGAACGAGCTGAGCAACATTTCTTGCGGCGTCGCTGCCCGCTGCCATAGCTATGCTGCAGTCAGCCTCCTTAAGCGCAAGAACATCGTTTACGCCGTCCCCTGTCATGGCTACGGTATGTCCCTGCTCCTTGAGGGCTACAACGAATTTTCTCTTCTGAGCAGGAGTAACTCTGCCGAAGACAGTGTATTTCTTCATAGCCTCACGTATATCATCATCAGTTTCAAGCGTTGTGGCATCGACATACTTGTCGTAGTTCTTTACCTCGGCGCGTCTTGCAACGTCGGATACCGTAACGGGATTATCTCCCGAGATTATCTTCACCTCAACATTCTGCTCTGCAAAGTATTTAAGCGTCTGAGGAGCCTCAGCCCTTATCTTATCGTTAAGCAGAACAAAGCCGATGACCTCGATATCCTCCGGCAGCTCCTTGTCCCTGAAATCATTATCCGAATGAGCAATCACTATTGCGCGGTAGTTCCTTGCATACTGGTCAAGCCTTTGCTTAAGCTCCGCAGGCACTTTTTTAAGAATGAACTCAGCAGCTCCCATAATATATGAGCCCTCACCCTCAAAATGAGCCCCTGACCATTTTTTCTCAGATGCAAAAGGAACCACCCTGTCGGCCTTCATTCCGGAGGCTCCGCCGAATTTATCCTTCAGCGCCATGTAGGTAGCATTTGTGTCGTCAAGCGCATCAACAAGCCCGCACAGAACAGCAGAAAGCCTCTCCTTATCCGTTTTGTCGGAATACGGAATATAATCGGCCACCTCCATGCAGCCCTCTGTTATGGTCCCGGTCTTGTCAAGACAGAGAACATCGACCCTCGCAAGCGTTTCAATACAATAAAGCTCCTGAACGAGCACCTTATGCTTGGAAAGCCTTATCACGCTTACGGCAAACACCGTGCTTGTCAGAAGGATGAGTCCCTCGGGTATCATACCCGTGACAGCGGCTACCGTATTGACTACCGCCTTTACAAGATGCGGGTCTATAGCGCCGAACACGCAGAAGGCGGTCTGCTCCAGCGTCTCTCCTCCGAGAGAATACTGTCTGAGGAACATCAGCAGCGCAAGCGGAAGAATGATGAAGGTGAGCACCTTTATTATCTTATTCAGAGTATATAGTATCTCCGAATTGACCTTTTTGATATACTTTGCTTCGGCGGATATCTTTGAAGCATAGTTCTCGCTGCCGACATGCTCTGTCCTTGCATAGCAGCGTCCGCTCACTATGAAGCTTCCGGAATACATCATATCCCCCGGCTTTTTATGTATGGCGTCGGATTCACCCGTAAGCAGTGACTCGTTTGCATCGCAGTTGCCGGAAATGACAATGCAGTCTACAGGGATCTGATTCCCCTGTGTAAACTCAATGATATCATCAAGGACTATCTCATCTATACCGACACGCTTTTTTTCACCGTTTCTAATAACGGTGACCTTGGTTGCCGATACTATGGAAAGCTTGTCGATAGTACGCTTTGCTCTGATCTCCTGAAATATACCTATTGACGTATTGCAGAGCATTACTCCGAGAAACAGCATATTCTTGTATGAGCCTACGCAGAATACCGCAATGCCGAGGAGGATATTCAGCACATTGAACAGAGTAACGATGTTATCATAAAAGATCCTCTTTATGCTTTTTGTAGGCAGAGGCTTATCGTCATTGACAAGACCCTCCGAGATCCTTTGAGCGACCTGTTCATCAGTCAGTCCCTTGTCCTGAGAGACTTCAAAGCGCTCTGCGTCCTCTGCCTTCAAGACAGCTTTAGCTTTTTTCTTCATCTCCTGAGCTCCTTTTTAGAATTACATATTATTATATATTTTTAATCATAATATGTCAACAGCCCTGAAGGGTGTTTTTCAGGATTAAAGGAATATCAGCCTTCTGCACCGGAATGATGCAGAAGACTGACGATCACCGTGAAGTATTTTGCTTTACAGCCTGTGTTATGACGTCTTTATCAATACAAGAGACTGCGGAGCTAATGTAATGGTTTTATCCTTTACATCTGCGCTGCCTATTGCAAATACAGTCTCTCCGCTGAACGCAAGAGGCGCAGACTGTTCGTTTTCGGTGGGATTGACAGCGATGATGAAGCTTCCCCTCTTAAAGATAAACGGATATTTTTTCTTCCTTGCATATACGATCTCAAAGCCGCCGTCCGACTGCAGATCCCTGTTTTCGTGACGCAGAGCTATTACTCTTCTGAGTGTATTGAGGATAGAATCGGGATCCTTCTCGCAGCCTTCTACGGTAACGGCGTTTTCCGAGGTATCTACAGGAAGATAGAGCTGATCTGCCGGAGCCGACGAAAAACCGCAGTTTGGGGTGCTGTCCCACTGCATGGGAGTTCTGGTACCCGTTCTGCTGTAGCCGCCCTCCTTGCTGTTAAGCCCCTCCATATAGGTCATGCCTATCTCATCGCCGTAATACAGGAAGGGAACGCCGGGCATAAGGAAAATAAAGCTGTATGCAAGCTTAGC
>ONFW01000112.1 GCA_900317215.1 uncultured Eubacteriales bacterium
CTCGCTCGCTGCGCTCGCTCACTTCGTAAGCATGTATTATTTCAAAGCCGCGGTTTCCGGCACGGGCAAGGCACAGCCTTGCATGATACTCACTCCGCCGCCGCACGCCGTATGGCGTGCTTTCCGGCTGCTTCTTTATGAAATTAGATTTTATTCTTCTTTCAGCCTTTCCGTGCCTATTTAGTTACGTTTACTCAACTAAGATCGTAGCGGAGAAACACACAGCCGGAGCAGACCTTTATGGTCTGCGAGGCGGTGGGTTATCTGAACAAGCTGCTGCGTTATAAATCGTCCCGTGCGGTCACGCACCGGCGCAGGCACTGCGCCCGGAGGCACTCCGCTTCCAGAAAGATACGATTGCAAAACAGGCGTAAGCATAATATTATGTAGTATAAAGACCCCAATACGGTCATCCTTCAAATCATGGAGTGATAGAGCATGAAAATTGAGCAGCTTGACGAAAAAAGAATACTGATATCCCTGTGTGATGAAGAAATGCAGCTTTACAGCGTCAGCTTTGAGGAACTTGAGCCGGGAGAAACAAATTCCGAGGTTTTGCTCAGAGAACTGCTTTTACAGGCTGCCGAACAGACAGGGATCATAATTAAAAACAAGCATATCATGATAGAGGCTATGAAATTTGAGCGCGGCTGTCTGCTGCTTGTGACCGTATCGGAAAAAACAGGAAAACGAAGCTTCCGGGTCGGGCACAGCACAGGATACTCCCGTGTGCTCGTTTTTGAAAACGCCGAAGCCTTGCTCGGCTGTATCTGCGCCCTTTCTTCAATGAAGGACTTCCGCTGTTCAAGCGCCCTTCTGGGATACAAAAGCAGATACTATCTTGTTCTACGGTCATCATATCCTTTTGAGCAAGGCGTTATCAATACCGCACATGAATTTGACGCTGCCGTCAGGGAGGGCAGGAGCTATATCAGTTCACTTTATGAGCACGCAGAAATAATAGTCCCGGATCACGCTGTGGAAACTATCTGTTCCGCATTGAACAGTAAAAACGATACCTCTCCATGATAGCAGTGTAACAGACACAGGCAAGTGCTGCGCTGCCTGTATTCAGGCTTGATGACGTTTTATGTCAAAAAAAGAGCTGCTGCGCTATTCCGGCACAGCAGCTTTTTTCAGCTTTTTACATCGTCCTCCGTTATCATCGGATCACGGAGAGTATCGTCAAACTCCTCATCAAGTCCTGTCTGAGTTTTGTCATACTCCTTGTCTCCTACATCGTCATACACCTCTATCAATCCCCGTCCGACTCTTCCGAACGGAGAATAATCAAGGCTCAGCATATTGCTTTCCTCCTTACCCGATACACGGTATCGGATAAAGTCAACTATTCGTTTGAGAAAATACCCTATCATACCGCCTATCATATAGAGTATGATATCATCAACATATACCGTGCCTGTATTCAGTGAGAACTGGAACACCTCTATCGCAAGCCCTGCAGCAAAGGAAATGAACAGCGTCTGCCACCAGCGTATCCTCGGATTCAGAACAAGAAGGCTGAATGTGAGCGGCATAAGTATCAGACCGTTCCAGAAAAGGTACAGTCCGCCCCACTCTGAGAAGTTTTCGAGACACTCCTGAATCCTGACAAACGGAACATAATAAATGCTCCTGTTCATTGAAAGCATGGGATAATGAGGTATGAGCTGCTTGAACACGATAACAAGTACATAAATAATCATGAGCGCTCTCAGGGCAAGTGAAAGGAATCTTGAAAAACCGAGCCTGAGATCCTCAGAGTCTCTGCCGTCCCGTGAGAAGGTTCTTATCACCACGGCAAACAGGAACGGGACCACCCATATTATGAACATACTAATCAGGCCGTATTCGGAAATACTCGGCCAGAAATCTCCTCCCCTGGCGATGAGCCCGTTTATTATCCCGAAGCAGAACGCCCCTGCGGTGATTACAGAATTAGTGAGCAATGCGGCGCCTATGGCCTCATACCTTTTTATAATGAAAAAGAATACTGCAGTTATCGTCAGCGTGGCGAAAAATACCATTACCTCTGATATCACTATCGAATTCATCTGATTCCGTATATCTCCCGGAAGCAGATACAATATCAGTCCAACAGCCATTGAAACATACAATTCACCGATAGTAAGCTTCTGGCCCGGAAGAACACTCATAAGCTATTCCTCCTGTATCTCAAATAATCTTCAAGTATTATCACAGCAGCAACGCTGTCTACAACAGCCTTGCGCTTTTTCCCTCTTGTATTGGTATCGTTAAGATAACCGTGAGCGGTAACTGTCGTACAGCGCTCGTCCCTCAGAACGACCTCAAGTCCCGTTTTTTCGGTGAGTATTTCTCTGAAGGCTCTCACGTTCTGAGCGCTTTCGCCCTCTGAGCCATCCATATTCCTCGGCAGCCCGAGGACTATCTGCTCTGCCGAGGTTTTCTCGCAAAGCTCAGCGATCCTCCCGGCAAGCACTTCCTGACGCGTTTCTTTAATTACCTCCACAGGAGAGGCGATGACCTCGTTTTTATCGCAGACCGCTACGCCTGTTCTCACCCTGCCGTAGTCTACAGATAAGATTATCACAAGCCTTCCCTTCCTCTCAGAAAAATTCTCTGTTTCCCTCCTGAAGATGCTCTGCATATCCCTCAAAAAGCACCTTCGGTACAAGCTCATCATCAAACACCGCAGCATTTACCGAGGCATTTGGCCCCAGAGTTATTTTTCCGATATCCTCAACGCCGAGGCCGTGAAGGAAGCACATCATATTCATTATTGCACAGCCATGTGATACAACGCAAACTGTCTTTCCTCTGTTTTCCGAGGCAATATCAAGCAGTGCAGACTTCACCCTGTCGTAGACATCTCTCATGCTCTCGCCGCCGGGGGCGTGAAATGCAGAAGGCTCATTTTTCCATTTTCCCCACTGGACGGGATAGAGTCTCTCGATATCAGTTAAAAGAACTCCCTCCCATTCGCCCGCATTTATCTCAACAAGCCTTTCATCAGTGATGATCCCGACCTCATGATAGATGTTTATTCCTGAAGCTGTTTTCATTGCCCTGAGCTTGGGGCTTGAATATATCACATCTATCGGTTCATTGCTCAGCAGAGCCGCCGTCTGAGCCGTCTGCTTGGCTCCCAACTCAGTAATATCGGTATCTATCCTGCCCTGAAAGAATCTTTTAAGATTGCCCTCTGCCTGACAATGACGGACAAGTATCATCTTGGTCATAAAAGCCATTTTCCTTCCCTTGTTTTCCTTTTTCAGCCCGTTATCACCGAGCCTGTGAGCTCCCTGACGGAGCCTATCCCCTTTTCGTCAAGATATTCTTCAAGACCCTTTGCGATTTTCACTGGGGAATACGGGTCGGTAAACAGCGCCGTCCCTATCTGAATGGCGTCTGCGCCTGCCATGAGCATTTCAACGGCGTCCTTCCATGTTGTAATGCCGCCCATGCCTATCACCGGTATGCTCACAGCGTTCCTGACCTGCCAGACCATTCTCACCGCTACGGGGAAAACCGCAGGCCCGGACATTCCTCCTGTTATGTTTGCAATTACAGGACGGCGTGTGTTTATGTCTATCCTCATTCCCGTGAGTGTGTTTATCAGCGAAACAGCGTCTGCGCCCTCGCTCTCAGCAGCCCTCGCAATTGAGGCTATATCCGACACATTGGGCGAAAGCTTGATAATCAGAGGCTTTTTGCAGCAGGCTCTCACCGCTTTTGTAATTGCCGCAACACTCTCGCATGAGGTGCCGAACTGTACTCCCCCCTCCTTGACATTAGGGCATGAGATGTTAAGCTCGATCATATCTATTTCCGATTCGGAAAGAAGCTCCACAGTCCTGCAGTAATCCTCCTGCGTGCTGCCTGCCACATTTGCTATCACAACGGTATCCTGCTGCCTGAGCCACGGAAGATCATGCTCAATAAAATGCTCAACTCCGGGGTTCTGCAAACCTACTGCATTGAGCATACCCATAGGAGTCTCTGCGATCCTCGGGGGAGGATTGCCCTTGCGCTCTCTGAGGGTGGTACCCTTGCAGGAAATACCGCCGAAAACCGAAAGAGGATAGAACTCGCTGTATTCCCTGCCAAAGCCTATCGTTCCGGAGGCTGCTATTATAGGGTTTCTGAAATGTACGCCTGCTATATCAACACCAAGCTCTGCCATTACCAAACGACCTCCTCACTACGGAATACAGGGCCGTCCTTGCAGACATGCCTGTAGGTCTCGTTTCCGTTTTTATCCTTTATCGCAAAGGCGCAGCCGAGACAAGCTCCCACGCCGCAAGCCATTCTCTGCTCAAGAGAGACCTGACACGGCACATTATGCTCCTGTGCCATTTTTGCTATGCTTCTGAGCATGGGTATGGGGCCGCAGGCACAGATCATTTCGGTATCGTCTATTATCTCCGCAAGAGGCTGAGTGACAAAACCGTGTATGCCGAAGCTTCCGTCATCGGTGGTCACTGTCAGCTTACAGCCCGCCTTTTCAAAATCCTCGTTGAGTATCATTGCAGAGCTGCTGCGGAAGCCGTTTATTACAGTCGCATTTCCTGCACAGCTCCTTGCGCTGTAGAGCATTGGCGGCACTCCTATGCCGCCGCCGATGAATACTGTCTTTTTTGAAGCATCAAGCTCAAAGCCCCTGCCGAGCGGAGCGATGATGTTTATGCTCTCTCCGGCTTTTGTGCGGGAGAGGATCTCGGTCCCCTCACCCCTCACCTCAAAAACAAGCCTGATAACATCGCCCTCAATATCACACACCGAGATCGGTCGTCTGAGGGTCTTGCCCGGGACAAGCACCTGAACGAATTGTCCGGGCTTTGTTATGGAGGCAAGCTCTTTATTCTGCAGTCTGAAGTCATATACTGTTGCGGTAAGCTTCTCTGAGGAGACAAGCTTACAATCCTGCGCATCGTATTTCAAGATGACCCCTCCCTTTCAGTCTTATCAATTCTCTTTTCTGTTATTATACCATAAAGTGACACAGGTTTAAAACATTTTTTTAAAAAAAATATAAAAAAGCGGCCCGGCTATCACCAAGCCGCGATTTTTTCCCTTGAACTTTCCGCAAAATAATGATAGAATATGGTATCATGCTATCAAGGAGGAAAAGAAAATGAAAAACACGGAAAAAACAATGGAAAAAATTGTCGCACTGTGCAAGGGCAGGGGCTTTGTCTATCCCGGCTCCGAAATATACGGCGGTCTTGCCAACACATGGGATTACGGTCCCTTGGGAATGGCTCTTAAAAACAACATCAAGTCTGCCTGGCTGAAAAAATTCGTCCAGGAGAACAAATACAATGTCGGTCTTGATGCGGCTATCCTCATGAATCCGCAGACATGGGTAGCCTCCGGCCACCTTGGCGGCTTTTCGGATCCGCTTATGGACTGCAAGGAATGTAAGACCCGTCACCGCGCGGACAACCTGATCGAGGACTTTGACGGCACAAATGTTGCCGGCTGGAGCAACGAGCAAATGACCGACTATATCAGAGAGAAGGCCATTCCCTGCCCCAACTGCGGCAAGCACAACTTCACAGATATCCGTCAGTTCAACCTTATGTTCAAGACCTTTCAGGGCGTAACCGAGGACAGCAAGAACGAGCTCTATCTCCGTCCTGAAACAGCGCAGGGTATTTTTGTAAACTTTGCCAATATTCAGAGAACGAGCCGCAAAAAGATCCCCTTCGGCGTTGCCCAGATCGGCAAATCCTTCCGAAACGAGATCACTCCCGGAAACTTCATTTTCCGTGTGCGTGAGTTTGAGCAAATGGAGCTTGAATTTTTCTGCAAGCCCGGCACAGACCTTGAGTGGTTCAACTATTGGAGAGGCTTCTGCCGCGACTGGCTCTATTCCCTCAACATAAAGGAGGAAAACCTCAGACTCCGCGATCACGACCCGGAGGAGCTTTGCTTCTACTCAAAAGCCACAACAGACTTTGAATATCTGTTCCCGTTTGGCTGGGGCGAGCTGTGGGGCGTTGCTGACAGGACCGATTACGACCTAACACAGCACATCAATACCAGCGGCAAGGCTCTTGAATACTTCGATCCGCAGACCAACGAAAAGTATGTTCCCTATGTCATTGAGCCGTCTCTCGGCGTTGAGCGCCTTTTCCTCGCCATCATGGTGGAGGCATACGACGAGGAGCAGCTTGACGAGAAGGATACAAGAGTCGTTCTTCACCTGCATCCCGCTCTTGCACCGTTCAAGGCTGCCGTTCTGCCTCTCTCAAAGAAGCTTTCGGAAAAAGCCGATGAGGTCTTCACAATGCTTTCAAAGAGCTTCATGGTAGACTTTGATGATGCAGGCTCTATCGGCAAGCGTTACCGCAGACAGGACGAGATAGGCACTCCCTTCTGCATCACCTACGACTTCGACAGCCTTGAAGACGGCTGCGTGACCGTTCGTGACCGTGACAGCATGGAGCAGGAGCGAGTTGCAATAGACAAGCTCACCGAATACCTCCTCAGCAAAACAGCATTCTGAGCCTGAGATGTCAAGGGACTGCCGCAGCAGAAAATGCGGCAGTCTTTTTTGCACTGTAATGCGATCCTTCTCAGTTCATCAGATCGCTATGCACTATTATGCATTATTTTAC
Organism: uncultured Eubacteriales bacterium; assembly: GCA_900317215.1. Classification (GTDB taxonomy): domain Bacteria; phylum Bacillota; class Clostridia; order Oscillospirales; family Acutalibacteraceae; genus UBA1213. Next base: position 6,606 of record ONFW01000112.1, read on the forward strand.
ATAAATCGGCAGTATCGACATTGACATAGTTTTTCTCCAAGTGTATAATTAAAAGATAATCGGCAAATAGCAAATAAAATAGAAAATGGGGTAAGATAAATGAAAAAAATAGCAACTGTATTGGCGGCCGCTCTTCTTTCTGCCTGCCTTATGACAGGCTGCGCCAATTCTTCACAGAACTCCGCTGTTGCAAGCGGTGCTTCCTCACAGCCCGTGCAGTCCTCTGACGTGCAGTCCTCTGTCGAGCAAGCCTCTGATGTGCAGTCCTCTGTCGAGCAGCCCTCCGACGTGCAGTCCTCTGTAGAGCAGCCCTCTGTAGAGCAGCCCTCCGACGAGCAAGCTTCTGATGTGCAGTCCTCTGTCGAGCAGAACTCTGACGAGCTTAACGAAGCAGCCGCCCCTGAAGAGCTGCTGAAAGAATATGAAAAGCAGATAAACGGTCTTCTTAAAAATCAGGTGCCGTTGGGAAATGAGCTTTTAGCCACTACCTTTGAGGCACAGTTCGGAAATGAAACTATAAAGGCTGAGATCTCAGGCGGGCTTGACGAGCTGAATAATGATCTGCTGGGTATCTTTGAGAAGGCCGATTTTGAAAATAGGTACGGTGCTGTACCTGACGAGGTGTTTGAGTTTGACAGCTATAAAAACCTTGGAAATGATTATCTTGACAACTCCCCCTTCAGCGACTACAAGGCTTACTTCAATATGCCCGAGATAGAAGAGGTACGCAGCTATCCTGTTGATATCTACATGGCTATCGGCTCTGACAAAAGAAAATGGACATCAACTAATTGGGTTTTTGCAAAGGCAGACGGCCGCTGGTATCTTGTGTATTCGCTCACAAACCTTAATGTGTCATGATCGTTTTTTCGTTCCGGCACGCGGCAAATCCGCAGCACTATGCCCATTGCAATGAATACCAACTGATACTATAAAATGAAAACGAGGTAATAAAATGAAAAAGATGACATCATTACTAATGGCAGCCATTCTTTCCGCATGCCTTCTGACAGGCTGCGGCGGAGGTCAGGGAAACACCAACACAAGCTCTGCACCGAATTCAAGCACTCCTGCCGCATCTGACAAGGAAAGCGTGAGCAACGCAACGGAAAGCTCCGAAAACGGCGGCGGCGCTGCCTCGGCAGAAGGACAGTCGCAGAACGAGCAGAATGACGGGAGCAGCACCGAGGAAAGCTCGGCTCAAAGGGATTACAGAGAAGAGGATGCAGAATACGAGGTTGAAAACGGCGTTATCGTAGTTAATCAGGACGGCCACTACAGAGCCATGGAGCTTTTCGGCGGCAGCTCCGGTGACACCTATGTCGAGACTCTCAACAGTCTGCGCAGCAAGCTCGACAGCAGCATCAGGATCTATTCGGTGATAGCTCCCCTTTCCTGCGAGTTCTATCTTCCCGCCAACTATGAGGACTATTCTGTAAGCCAGAAGGATTCCATAGCCGAGGATATCAATTCGAGACTTGACAGCGGCATCACTCCCGTTGACGTCGTTTCCGCTCTCGGTCAGCATACCTCCGAGGCCATTTACTGCCGCACCGACCACCATTGGATGCCTCTCGGCGCTTACTATGCAGCAAAGGAGCTTGCCTCCGCAGCAGGTGTTGATTTTGCTGATCTTTCCACCTATGAGCCTGTCACCATTCCCGGCTTTGTAGGAACGATGTATGCGTTCACCGACGGCGATATCCGCATTAAGGAGGATCCGGAGGACTTCACCTACTACAAATCCTCAAACTATCCAAATGTAAAAACGGATTTCTATGATACAAGCTTCAACTACGACTATACAGGCTCCTACTACAAGGAGGTCGGCGACCCGCAGTCAAACGCCTATCTCACCTTCTTCGGCGGAGATGAGCAGATAGTAAAGGTGCGTACCGACGTCAAGAACGGCAGAAAGCTCCTCATCGTAAAGGACAGCTACGGCAATGCTGTTCCCGGCTTCCTGATGAATTCCTTTGAGGAGATCTATATTGTCGATATGAGATACTTCAATCCCAACCTTGTCGATTTCATCAACCAGCTCGGCATCACGGACGTAGCAATGACAATGTGCGTATTCTCGGCATACGGTGAAAATTCCAAGTCGCTCAGGGATTCTCTCACACAAAACGAGGGTCAGACCATTGTTGACGGCTATGATCCCGAGGCATGATAAAATGCAATTTTTTGTTCCGCATCCTGCATTTATCATTGACACATTATTTATTTAGTTATATAATATTCATGTCAAACTCACTGAAAGGAAGTCCTTTATAATGGATAAGAAAAACATTGATTGGTCACATCTTGGCTTCGGTTATATCAAAACTGACAAGAGATATGTATCAAACTATACCGAAGGTGCTTGGGACGAGGGTGCGCTTATCGAAGACGATATGATCACCATGAGCGAATGCGCTTGTGTCCTGCAGTATTCACAGACTATTTTTGAGGGTCTTAAAGCTTATACCACAGAAAACGGCAAAACAGTCGTGTTCCGTCCCGATCTCAATGCCGAAAGACTTGCAAGCTCCGCAAAAAGAATGGAGATGCCCGTATTTCCCGAGGAAAGATTCATTGACGCTGTTGAGCAGGTCGTACGCGCTAACGAGGCTTATGTTCCTCCCTACGGCACTGGCGCAACTCTCTATATCCGCCCCTATATGTTCGGTATCAATCCCGTTATAGGAGTCAAGCCTGCAGATGATTTCCAGTTCAGAGTATTTGCTACTCCTGTCGGCCCCTACTTCAAGGGCGGCGCCAAGCCTATCACCATTAAGGTCAGCGATTTTGACAGAGCAGCTCCTCACGGGACCGGCTTTATCAAGGCAGGTCTTAACTATGCCATGAGCCTTCATGCGATCGTTACCGCTCATAAAGAGGGCTTTGACGAGAATATGTATCTCGACGCAGGCACAAGAACGAAGGTTGAAGAAACAGGCGGCGCAAACTTCCTCTTTGTTACTAAGGACAACAAGGTCGTTACACCTAAGTCGAACAGCATTCTCCCCTCTATCACCAGACGTTCTCTCATGACCGTTGCTAAGGAATATCTCGGTCTTGAGGTCGAGGAGAGAGAGGTATTCTTCGATGAGGTCAAGGATTTCGCAGAGTGCGGTCTGTGCGGAACTGCAGCAGTCATCTCACCCGTAGGCAAGATATATGACCACGGCAAGGAGATCTGCTTCCCTGCAGGCATGGAGAAAATGGGTCCTGTTACTCAGAAGCTGTATGATACCCTCACCGGCATTCAAATGGGACGCATTGAGGACAAATTCGGCTGGGTACGCGAAATAAAATGATCCCGTAACTAAAACACCAACAGCAATAATTATCCCCACCCATAGGCTCCGGTCTATGGGTGGGGATTTTTCGGCTCCTTCGGTTTTATTATCGTTTATTTGGAAGCAAATATAAAGCTGTATTTAATCAATGCCATAATTCTACCTTGCAGATGCGAACTGCGAATTGTAAAGCTGCGTATA
>ONFW01000243.1 GCA_900317215.1 uncultured Eubacteriales bacterium
GCTCAGAGGAATGGTCACCTTCCTTCTTGAAAACGGAAAGATCGAAACGACCGCTACTCGTGCAAAAGAAGTCAGTGCAATGACAGAAAAGTTTATCACTATCGCTAAGGAGGAAAATCTCCACAACAAGCGCCTTGCTTTGGCATTCATCACCAAGGAGGATGTTGTCAACAAGCTCTTTAAGGAGATAGCTCCCAAGTATGCCGACAGAAACGGCGGCTATACACGCATCACAAAGCTCGGTCCGCGCCGCGGCGACGCTGCAGAAATGGCTGTTATTGAGCTGATCTGATTCGGCTTGAGCAACAGCAGCATAGTTTAACAGCTAATCCCCTTTCCGATCGTACGGAAGGGGGATTTTTGCATAAAAAACTATTTTTTTCTATGACAAATCCAGCATTCTATGGTATAATAATGCAAAGGTGATTTCAGCAGAAAAGGAGAATGACTATGTCAGAGATAATAAGCAAGTATGTCGGCTGTCCGATGTGCGGGGAAAAAACTATGACAGAAATAATATGCAGCGTCAATACAGAAAGTGACAAGGATATAAGAGAAAAGATCTTTGACGAGAGCTTTTTCAGATGGAAATGTGTGAAATGCGGCTTTGAAAACAAGATGCAGCATCCGCTGCTTTACAGTGACTTAAAAAACAGCTTTATGGTTTATTTTATCCCCAAGGTGGAGAGAAGCCGTATCTATGATGAAAAGCTTGAAAGAGAATTTGCGGATCTGTCTTACATAAAGAAAAGAGTTGTGCCGACTATCAACGCCATGAAGGAGAAGATCAGCCTCTTTGAGAATAAATATGATGACCTTGCAGTTGAGCTTGCAAAATTAGCAGTGGCTGAGGTAGTTGCCAAAAGTACGGGGCAAAATGTATATGAGGGCTATTGTAACTCGATTGATAAGGAGGATAATTCCATAACATTTCAGTTCTTCCTCGGTGCAGATCATCGCTCGTTTCTTCAGACAACAAGATACGATGTTTATAACAGGTCTCTTTCGATAGTAAGAGAGCATTTTCCGGATACGGACAAGAAAAAAGGCTTTCTCAATATAGACAAGGCGTGGGCTTCTGAGGCGCTGAGAAGATACAAGGGCTCTGATGCTGTTCAGCAAAAGCCCTGACTGCATGATGCCGGCTCTTGCAATGCTCTGTGACCCTTGCATATTCAACGGACGATACTTTTGCAGAGTATCGTCCGTTTTTGACCTGCTGAAACACAACTCTCCTGAACGCTTGTGATCCTGACAAAGCCGAGGTTTCTTAATAACTATGTAAAAATTACAGGTAATTTTTTTGAAAAATATAGATTTTTTTCTAAAAAAATATAGCAATTCAATTACAGATGTGTTATAATAATTACGGCGACTTAGTCGAACATTATTATAGGAGGTAATTTCCAATGGCTACAAAATACTGTTACCTTTTCTCGGAAGGTAATGCACAGATGAGAGAGCTTCTCGGCGGTAAAGGCGCAAACCTTGCTGAAATGACATCTATCTTCGGTGCTGAAAGAGTTCCTCAGGGCTTTACTATCACAACTGAGGCATGCACAAAGTATTACGAGGATAAGGGTATTTCCGACGAGATTATGGCGGAAATCAACGAATACATCGTAAAGATGGAGGAGATCACCGGCAAGAAGTTCGGTGACAAGACCAATCCTCTGCTCGTTTCCGTTCGTTCGGGCGCAAGAGCTTCTATGCCCGGCATGATGGATACTATCCTTAACCTTGGTCTTAACGAGGAAGTTGTTAATACTATCGCTGAGCAGTCAGGCAACCCCAGATGGGCATGGGACTGCTACAGAAGATTTATCCAGATGTACTCCGACGTTGTTATGGAGGTAGGCAAGAAATACTTTGAAGAGCTCATCGACAAGATGAAGGAAGCAAAGGGCGTAAAGCAGGACGTCGAGCTTGATGCAGACGATCTTAAGGAGCTTGCTAACCAGTTCAAGGCTGAGTACAAGGCTAAGATCGGCAACGATTTCCCCTCAGATCCTAAAGAGCAGCTCATGGGCGCTATCAAGGCTGTATTCCGTTCATGGGATAACCCCCGTGCAAACGTATACAGAAGAGACAAC
>ONFW01000229.1 GCA_900317215.1 uncultured Eubacteriales bacterium
AACTACAAGGATATCGCCGCGCTTCTGCTTAACGAGTATGTAGATTCTCTTAATGAGAAGGGTATCAAATTTACCTTTGATGATAAAGCTACCGCGTTTATTGCAGAGAAATCAATCGGGGGAAAGAGCGGTGCAAGAGATCTGAGAAACTTCATCAGAAAAGAAGTAGAAGATTCGATCACCGACAAGATCGTTGAATACGGTGAAGGCTCTTTCAGTGAGATAACCCTGACCGAGGCTGACGGAAAGCTGGTCCTGAATACCAACTATAAAGAATGATACGTTAAGAGACGGAGCTTCGCATCAAGTCTCAAAAAAATAAGGAAACCGGGCAGCCCGAATAGGTCGCCCGGTTAATTCTTTTAATTAACGAGTTAATATGAGATATTGTTATAAGATCAGGAATAGCTTGTGATCGCCTTTCCGACATTAATAAAGTGGTCAGCTACTCTCTCCGCGTCGGAGGAAAGTGAAAGATACTGTGCTCCGACATCTGCTGTACATTCACCCGTGCCAAGACGTGAAATGTGGTTATCAGCCATTTCCGAAGTGACGATATCGACCATATCCTCGGTTTCAAATGCGAGATCAAGAGCTTCGCGGTCATTTCCTATATACGCTTTCATGGTGTGAGAGAAAAGCTCCTCAATAAGCTCACGCACCGCTTCGACCTCGCTGACAGCGTCGTTGGAGAAGTGTTCGTTTGCGTTTTTTAGATGCTCCGCATACTGAACAATGTTTTCCGCATAGTCTCCTACACGCTCAAGATCGGTCACAGCATGGAACGCAGTCGAAATATACGTCCTGTCGTTCGCATTCAGCGGAAGATTCGATAGCTTCACAAGATAGTTGACGATCTGCTTGTTGAGGTAATTAAGCTCCTCTTCGTTTGAGCGGAACTGCTCTATATCAGAAAAATCGAGCGTCTGTATTATCTTGCACGACAGCGAGAAATTCTGCATAGCGATCTCCGCCATGTTTACGATCTCGTACTTCGTCTGCTGAACAGCTACCGGAGGAGTTTTCAGCATATAATCATTGATATAGTGGAGTCTCGGCGTATCCTTTTCCTGCTCGACCGGCTCGGAATCGTCAGGGATCAGCCTCTTGACGGCCTTTACAAGAATTTCAGTCAGCGGCAGCGCAACGATCGCCGTACATACATTAAAAACGGTATGGAACATAGCAAGCTGAGTCTGCGGCGCTCCGGGGAAGAGGCTTTCAAAAATTGCACCGAAATTGACCAGCAGGCCTAAAAGCGTGAAAAGCACAACGCCGCTGATATTGAATATCAGGTGTATCGTTGCCGTGCGCTTTGCATTCTTTCCGCTTGTGAGACCAGCCATTAGTGCAACGACGCACGAACCTATATTAGAACCCATCGTCAGGAATATACCCTGTTCAAGCGTGATAAGTCCGGAAACGACCATGGTGATCGCAACCGATGTCATGACCGAGGAGCTTTGAACGATTGCTGTCAGCAGCGCGCCAATAACGATAAGCAGCACGATATTCTCGATCCCTGCAAGGAAATTCTTGACAGAATCAAGTCTTGCGAAGCTGTCCATAGACGCGCTCATCATTTCGAGACCGACAAACAGCATACCAAATCCTGCGAGGATACCGCCCGTCTTTTTTGCCGTGTCTGACTTTGCAAAGCTCGTCATAAACGCGCCCACACCGGCAAGAGCCGAGAATATGACCGTCGTTGAGATCATATCGGTGCCGAACATTCCGAGTGCTACGATCTGTCCGGTTATGGTAGTACCGATGTTCGCTCCGAAAATAATAGTTGCGGCCTGCGCGAGCGACATGATCCCTGCGTTTACAAAACCGATGACCATTACCGTGGTCGCGCCGGAGCTTTGTATCGCGGCAGTTCCGACCGCGCCGATCCCGACACCGAGCAGCTTGCTGCCGGACGCCTTTGAGAACAGAGACTTCAGCTTGTTGCTGCTGAGTGATTCAAGGTTTGAGCTCATCATAGCGCAGGCTATAAGGAATATTCCAATACCTGCCGAAAGCTCCAGTATTGCTGTGATTATGTCTGTTGTTGTCATAACTGATCCTTCGCTTTGCATTTTCTATCTGTGAATACACTTAACCACTTATATCATACCATATTATGCGCTGTGAATCAACAGAAACAATGAAATAATCGAATGAATCGGTCGAAAGAGTAATGAACAGCTTCAACGCATTCTTACGTTACAGTGCGCAGATCTTTCTTCATATACCGCGGAGCATATCTGACATATCCGTTCTTCGGGTAAAAAGAGTATGATTCAAACCACTTGTCACGTTCTTCGCCGAGGTGAACTTTTGATATTACAATGCCGCTTTCAAGCATACTTTTCTCTGCTGTTTTAAGCAGAAGCGTCCCGATCCCCTTGCGCTTCATTGACGGCTTAATATAGAATCTGTGAAGGAAGGCTTCATTGGTACTTTCGATCCTCGAATAACCAAGGCAGCCGATGACCTCGTCATTTTCATCTACCGCAATCCAGAACATATCGCCCTTGTCTAGATAGTTTGAATTTACATCGTAAAGGTCGCTCCTGACAGAAGGGCTTAACCCGAGTGCCGCACGCGCTTCCAGTATCATTTCGATCATTTTATCCTTGTAAGAGTCGTTGTAGATCCTGATATTCATCGTACCCTCTCTGTTAAAACAATAAATTCAGCACACCATATTTGCCGATATACCTTATTTCAGTATAACATATGAACACGGAAAAAGCAATAAATCGCAGGCTGTATCGGGATTTTACGATGAACAACCGGACAGAAACAGATAACCCGGTTTAGCTGACAGCCTGAGAGGGAATACGATTATTATGGTATCATTATCTACAAATAGCATTTGGCGCTTTGTGAAGTAATTAGTCTGTTCGACGAAATCCACATTCGTTGATCAAACCTGATTGACGCAAAGGAAAATCGGTGATATAATAATACTCAGTTAGAACTTTCTAACTCAATTAATTCCAATCGTCATATCAGGCTAACCAATCACGCTTACGACGTATCATTTTGTTGGAGAAAACGCAGTTGTTGAAGCAGTATTTATGAGAGTTTGAAGGACAGCATTCTGCGCGACATAACCGCGGAATTCTCATGACCACTCGGATAGAGAATAAGCTCATAAAAATGGTCGCTATTATAAAGGTGCGTCGTTATGAGCGTCGGAGTTAGTCACCGCTACTTTTTCGCTAAAAACACTATAACCGGGAACACGCACGCCTTCCCGGGCAAAGAGTCGTACCGGTGTGACGATACACTGAAAGGAATGATTAGTATGTTGAAAATGATCACCGATAATCTAGGCACGATAATCGTATCGCTGATACTCATACTCATAGTAGCTGCGATAATCGCCGGTATGGTAAAGAAAAGGAAGCAGGGCAAGTCAACGTGCGGCTGTGGATGTGCAAACTGCGCTATGAAGGGAATGTGTCATAAGCACTGATGCTTAGCCGTTCACACAGGATCGTGTTTATTTGTAACATTACGGAAATACCGATCTATTCAGCGGTTCAAAAAGGCAAAGCAAACATAGGTTCACTGTATATATA
>ONFW01000075.1 GCA_900317215.1 uncultured Eubacteriales bacterium
GAGAAAAAGGTGTTCAGGCTCAAGGCAACAAGATCTCTCAAGAATAATTCAACGATATCATCGGGCAGAATAGCCAGAGGAACAACGGCAATAATCAGAGGAAATGCTGACGGCGGCTCGGGAGAGTATCAGTATGCATTTTACTGCAGAAAATCGGGATCATCACAGTGGAAGCTGCTCAGGGACTATAAATCATCATCCGATATCGTATACAGCACAAGTGATACGGGACTATTTACGATTATGGTGCTTGTCAGGGACAGTGAGGGTACTGTAGCAAAAAAATACATCTCTCTGAATATTGCATAAGAGATGTTTTATTTTCAGGCATGATATGATATAATCAGAACAGCTTAGATAAACAGGCGGTGTGTTTATGAAAAAATACAGACTGTTTCAGGCTGTTCTTTTTGTTTTGTTATCTGCTATGCTCGGATCCGCTGTATCAGTAAGAGCGGCAGGCCCCGTGTGCGGTCTTTCGGCAGACGATGAAATAATACAGGGCAAAGCCTTCGATATCAGCCTCAGATTAGAAAACAGCCCCGCAGTTGCTGCAGCCGAGGCAGAGCTTGTTTTTGACAGCTCCCTGTTCAGACTCATCAAGGCGGAGCTTCCTGATAAGAAAATAAACGATGTGTTCGCCTTTTACGAAAACAGCGGTAAGGTCAGGCTGGTGCTTGCCCAGGAAAGGGCGTCATCAGGCGTGACTGTAAAGCTGCGCTTTGCTCCGCTGATAAATGAAGTGACTGAGTTCAGTTTAAGGGTGACCGACTTATCAGTTACAAGCAGCGGCAAGGAGCTTGTTAAGGCGGAGACACTTCCACAGCTTACGGTCAGTGTACAAAGCAGAGGAGAGGCTCGGAAAAGCTCGGTTGCAGCATCTTCCTCAAAGGAGGAAAAACAGACGAGCAATAAGTCTTCGTCAGAAAGAAGCAGAGCGTCATCACAAACAAAGACTTCAAAAGAAAGCTCTGCTAAAAAGGACGCAGGCTCTGAGAGTACCGGCAGCAGGGTATCTGACGGTGCAACTGCAGAAACCGCATCAGATGAAGAACCCTCTGCAAATACCTATTATTTCCGTGATTCCCGTGAAGACCAGGGTGCAGGTCAGACTGTTTTTCTTGCGGCGGCAGGCACTGCAGTAATAGTTGTTCTTGTAGCAATGGTGTTTTTTGGGCTTGGCAGGCGGTCATCAAGGAATGATAAAAACAAATAATCAAGGACTGCTGCACATTATGAGTGCGGCAGTCCTTTTATTCAGTCGGGCTATTGATTTTCTGTGCCAAGACCTATTCCAAAAAACGAGGAGGCGTTTTTGTACATAACACAGTCATATTCCTCCGGTGTAATAAGGTTTTTCAGCTCATGGAAGTACTGCTGATAAAGCGAGCGTTCACCTCTGCGATTGTGCAGATATGTATCCCTTCCGTCTACCGGCATATCGCTTCCGAACATGATCTTTTCTATGCCTGCTGTCCTTATCAGCTTTAAGGTGCTCTCTACAGGCACCCATGTGGTGTCTCCGTAAAGATTGGGGAGCCTTGAGATAAGAGAAATAGCCTCGCTGTTGTCTGTTCCAAGACCCATATGTACCATTACGAAATTTGTTTTAGGGAACCTTTTTGCAACATTATAAACCCTGCTGCAGGAGGCTGCGTCCGAGCCGCCTGTGTGAACTACGACCGGCAGACCGTAGTGTTGGGCAAGTTCTATAAACGGGTATGTTTCCTTGCCGTCAAAGGGTAAATTTGAATGATAGGGATGAAATTTGATCGCCTTTATATATTTTCTGTTATCGTTTATGACCTTGTAAAGATCATAATCTGCTTTTTCGCCGAATGGCTTGACCCAAATAGCTGCGGATATCTTTGAGGGATATTTTTTTGCGAAGGAGACAACGTCGTTCAGACATTCAAGCTGAGAATGCTGATATTTTGCGGGTATCGGTCTGAGCTCGTGGGTAAATTCAGCGGCGTTTATGCTCGATACAAGACAGTGGTCTATCCCGTATCTGTCCATGGCATAAATAATGTCATCCTCTTTCATCTCAAAGCCGAGCATATTGCCTGTGTGAACGTGAGTGTCAATGATCATAAGCATACCCTCCGGCTTTATTTTTCTTCAATAAGGCGCTTAAGCTCGTCCATAAAGGTATGGATATCCTGGAACTGCCTGTATACGCAGGCAAAACGGACATAAGCGACCTCATCGACGTCCTTGAGTACCTCCATGGTATATTCTCCAATAAGCTCCGAGGGTACCTCCCTGTCAAGGGTATTCTGTATCTTAGTCTCGACCTTGTCAACGATCTGGTCTATCTGATCGAGTGAGATAGGACGTTTTTCGCAGGCGCGCAGTATTCCCTTTGTGAGCTTCTGCCTGTTATAAGGCTCACGGGTGTTGTCACGTTTTATTACCATTATGGGCGTTGTTTCGATAACCTCATAGGTGGTAAAGCGTTTTGAACAGTTAAAGCACTCGCGGCGGCGTCTGATCCTTTCACCCTCGTCTGTTGGTCTTGAATCTACGACCTTGCTTTCTTCACATCCGCAGTACGGACATTTCATCTCAATTCCTCCCTATGCAGTTATTCTGTTTATCAGTTTATCAAGATAATCGTGTGCTTCTTTAAGCTCGTCTATTTTGTCAAAGCTGAAACGATATACCTCTATCATAATGCTTCCGTTGTAGCCTGAGTTGATAAGCTCCTTCAGAAAGCCCTCGGTATCATATTGTCCTTTTCCGGGAAGCACACAATCGCCGTTTTTTCCGATATCGCTGATATGGACATGGCGAAGCTTATCTCCCATTGCATGAGCCATTTCCTTCGGGTCTAAACCTCGTCTTGCGGCCTGCTTGACATCGCACACAAAGGCGGCGCTTTCCGGTATTTCACGAGCCATTTTTTCTATGAAATCAGGATCCCTGCTGCGGAATCTGCATACGTTTTCCTGCAAAAGCTCCGTGCCGTATTTTCGCGCTCTTTCCTGCAGGATCTCAAATCTCCTGAAATACTCGCTGTCTGTCAGGCTTGATGCATAGTCTGTATTCAGCCCGTGAAGTATGATCTTATCCGTCCCGAGACGCTGTGCTGCACGAAAATACATTTCATAAAAGCTCACGCCGTCAAGAAATCTTCTCTCATAGCTCGAAAACAGCAAAAATGATTCAAAGGACGAGGTGAAAGGGTGAAGAGACACAGCCCTTGCATCGTTCTTATCAAGCAGATAACGGATCCTGTCAAGATAGTCCGTTTCAAGCTCAGAAAAGCTATTGAAAAAGATTTCGATAGTATCATACCCGAGTGAGAGCAGCTTTTCTAAGGCGGCCTCGGTCAGCATCGGATAAAGACAACCTGTTGAAATACCTGTTTTCATAATTGCTCCGTTCTCATTTTTTTCGGCAATATGCATGCTTTATAATAGTATAATAAATCTTTTTATCCATATTGTCAAATGCTATTTGCTTGATTGCGCAGTGCCTCTTTTCATTGCGATTACTCAACTAAGGTCGGCGCGGAGAAACATACAGCCGGAGCAGACCTTCATGGTCTGCGAGGCGGTGAGGTGCTTAAAAAACTGTGCGTCAAAACACGACAGCGCAGGCACTGCGCCCGGA
>ONFW01000017.1 GCA_900317215.1 uncultured Eubacteriales bacterium
ATTAGTGTCATGCCCGACACACAAAAAAAACAGGAACTGTTGAAATAAACAGTCCCTGTCATTTTTTATCTTATCAAATGAGATCCAAAGGCTTACTTAGAAGACTTTCTTGACTTTGTAGCTACAAGAGCAGTACCGAGAGCAGCAAGACCCATTACGCCCAATACAGCAAGTGATGCGAAGCTGTTATCGCTGGTGTTTGCTCCCTTATCCTCGGGCTTGGGCTGAGGCTGAGACTGCGATGAGGGCTGGGGCTGAGACGAAGTCTCGGGCTGAAATTCGTTCCCAGACGTCTCGGGGGGATAGGACGAATCATCGGGAACGATAGGTGAAAGATTTGCAAGAACAAATCTTGAGCAGTGAGGAGCGCCGAACTGATATCCGCCTGCACCCTTAGTTATCTCACCAAGTCTTGTAAAGCTGCCGTCTGTCTCCTCTAAATAGGCATTGTTTACTACTGCATCAGTGTCGATAGTGATCACGACACCCTGAGGTGAAACAACATTGCCGTTTCCATCCGTGAAGGTGAAATTATAAGCCTCAAAGTAATCGACCATTACACCATCACCCAGAGAAGCTATAAAAGCTGCCTCCAGATCGTCGTCAACAACAGCCGATGCGCTGAAGGTGTAACTGCCCTCTTCAAGAGCGCCGGCAGGCAGATCTACAGTGACCTGAACCGGGCCGTTTTCGGTTTCAAACGACATGTTTACCGTTACTTCCTGACCTGCTTCAACCTCAAAGCCAATACTCTCAGCAGTATAGCCGAGAGAAACAGCGCTTACGGAAAGTGCTGCTGATGCTGCAACCGCTGCAGTAAGACCAAAGACAACGCCTTTTTTCATGTTCATGATAAAATCCTCCTTAAAAATATAATAGGGAATCGCCTTTTAACAATGAATATGATAACATATTTGTAACCTGCAGTCAAGGATTATGGTCACATTTTTCATTGCAATAATCACCAAAGTGAGTGCTAAGTGATTTGCTAAATTCATAAGTATTTTATAAGAATCGCACAATCAATTCATGAGATCTTTATGTAATATATCCAAAAAATGACTGTCAACCTATTGACCTTACTTTTTCTGTACAATCATTTCCTTTTCTTGTCTTTCATCTGCCTGCGTGATGATATCATGCTTAATCTCAGTTACTAAACCGTATATCACAAAAGCATTTTGAGCCAAGAAAAAAGCGCCGACATCAGTCAGCGCTTTTATGAGATATCCTAAGGATCAGTTTTCCTTCTTTTTCTTCATACTTATAAAGCTCACCGCAGTAAGGAGAGCCGCAAGACCTGTAATTCCGAATACGCAGGCTGTCGCAGCTCCGTTATCTCCCGTATTTGCGCCCCTGTCAGAGGGAACGGGCTTAGGCTGCTGAGACTGCTGCTCAGGCTGTGACTGCTGCTCAGGCTCAGTCTGAGGCTCATTCCGGGGCTCGGTCTGAGGCTCGGGATCATTCGTAGGCGGTGCTATAGGCTCATCATCGGTGGATGGCGCAGGGGAAATAGGATCGGGCTCAGCCACAGGATCTACCTCGGGACCCACAGTCGGGAGGGGCATGGGGGTCGGCTCGACAGCAGAATATATCCAACGACCGGGAACCGGAGGAGCCTTGCGAGTTATAGGCTCTTCTTCATCGGGATCTACAGGCAACATAGAAAGATGAGCAAGCACAAATCTTGAAAAATGAGGAGCACAAATCAGATATTCACTGAAGTCAGTGTAGTAGAAATCATTATCTAAAAGCACAAAACTGCCGTTTTCCTCAATGTATGCTGCATTGTAGTCATTATCCGTACCAAAGAAGAGCCAAACGCCTGCAGGCGATACGCCGTCGCCGTCCTCTGTCACAAAGCTGATGTCAAACATATCAAAATAATCCACCTGATACTCTGTGACATCGCTGATAAATGCGTTTTCTGAATCATAATCCGCAACCGGTGTAACATTAAATCTGTAATTTCCTGCAGGAAGGGCGTTCTCGTGAATTTCCGCTCTTACGGTTATCTCACCGTGGACAGACTGAACTTTTACCCCGATGACCGTTGACTGATCTTCATACATAGAGAAGGGTATAGACATTGATGAGTTTCCCAGCCCGACTGCGCTCACTGACATTGCTGCACATGACATGGCAATGGCCGCAGAAAGACCAACTGCAAAGATTTTTTTCTTCATTTTCTTTTCTCCTTTTTTTAGATTATGCCAGTTACTGACATTAATGATTCTATCATATAATCATGCACATTGTCAATTAACTATCAAAAGAATCCTTTGTAGTAAATATACAATGATTATAAAACAAACTGTATATTATTACAAAAAAATCTGCAGCTAATGAAACAGCGCCGACATCAGTCAGCGCTGTTCATATGATATGTGAGGTATCAACCCTTGTTCTTTTTATTCAGCCTTACGGAGACAACCGCAGTTGCAAGAGCCGCAAGACTCATTATAGAAAATACAGCAGTGGTAGCATAGGCATTGTCGCCGGTTTTTACATCTCCGCTGTCGGGCTTAGGAGCGGCGCCGTTATTTTCGGCAGTATCGGTCTTCTTGTCGTCAACCGCACGTGTGCTGTCATCAGGTTCATACACGGCAGCCTCGCCTATCATGGTGAGCTGAGCTATCACAAATCTTGAGCAGTGCGGCGCAACAAAAGCAACGCCGTCCGTCACATCGGCTTCAAGCTGAGTAAATCCGCCCTTTTCGTAAACAAATACTGAGTTGTAGTTGCGATTTCTTGCAGGACTGAGCCTGACAAGAACATTCTCGGGGCTGACCTCTTCGCCTGTCTCGTCCGTAAAGGAAAGATCAATAAGCTCCATATAATCAACATTTGTACCTGACGGAAGTGACTCAATGAATATCTTCTCGAGTTCAATATCCGCTATCTCCTCCGCCTTAAAGAAATAAGAGCCTGCGGGAAGAGCATTTTCAGGAAGCACAACGGTACACACCATTGTATCGCTGACATAGGTGACCTCAGTGAGCTCATTGTTAAAATCAAATCTGACTGCCGTGCCGGACTCTCCCAGAACTGCCGCATCGGCAGCAAAAGCACTGCATGACACCGCTGCGGTAAGCGCAGCAAGAGCAGAAATAGTCTTTGTTATGATCCTCATTGTCAGAACCTCCACATAATTATTCTACCGGTATGGTAACACATCACTTTGTTAAAGTCAACCGTATAGACAGCATTTCGTTTAAGGTGTCAGAATCAACATAATCACTCTTGAGTTTTTGTATATATCAACAAAGGGCTGCCGCAATAAACGACAGCCCATTCTTATCAACCAAACAGATGCAGCCAGCTCTTGTATACCTCTGCTCCGTGAGCATTCTCGGAAAGACCGTAATAGAAATGCAGACATGACAGAGCAAGAATTATCAGCAGGAACCCCACGGCAAGAGCTGTTCTGCTCTTTTTTGAGGTCAGGTTTATTACCCGTTCGTTAGAGGTGGTGTATTTTATACCCTTTGATTTGAGCGACTGATAGATGACAGGAACAAGGATTATCATAAACATTATGAAATAATATGACAATCTCTCGATTATGCTGTGCTTTGACATCGTTATCATCATCAGCGTGCCTATAAAGGTCAGGTTTGTCAGATACTTGTTTTCTCGTGTAAGGTTGATAGTCTCGGTCTTGATGAGAACAAATGCCGCCACGGTAATGAATATCGGCAGAATAGCATAAATGAACGACAGACCTTCCACGATAAACACAGATTCTCTGTACTCCTCATGATAGAAGCTTGTAACAAGGTCTATAAGATTAGTGGAGGCGGTATAGAACCACAGCAGAATGAAGCCGTAGATGAGCAGTTCCTTTATGCCCGGCTTCATCTTTACAAGGAAATAAACCGGTATCATAACAAGAACAGTCTGGTGGAAGAAGGACGCAAAAACGATAATGACAGCATATAGGATAAACCTGTTGTTCTTCATAAAGTGCCATGCAAGCAGAACAAGAGATACTGCTATCATCTGGCGCAGAAAGTTCATCGACATGAAGAACATAAACATATTGACATAAAGGATCGTTGACAGCCACGGCACCTCGGAGTTTTTGTATATGAATATTGCCGCCGGCAGTATGGCTATCAGGGAAAGGACTATCATATACATCTGATAATCACAGCCCGGGATAAGCCCCAACAGCTTGGTAAAGATTATGAAGCCTGTTTCCCAGTCCTTATAGGTGAGTGTACTGAAGCCTGTGTTCGCCATGCTCCTGAATGCCACCGTATACATATTATAGTCAAAGCCTATCTGTGTTCTGAATGCCATTAGCATGAAGAGCTGACTGAATGCCAACAGAATGAAAATAAGATTTTTCGACTTTGTCGGCTTTCTGAAGCAGAAAATCGCAGCCCAGAGTATGATAACGGCATTATTTATCGTATAGAATAACAATAACAACATCTCCCGTCAGTTTTTTGCTATCTTGCGTTCTTTGAGAATATCCCCTTTGTAAGAGTTCTGAACAGTATCTTTATATCAAACGCTACCGACCAATGCTCTATATAATAGATATCGTACTTTATACGCTCCTCTATTGAGGTATCGTTTCCTCTGAGATCATTGACCTGCGCCCAGCCGGATATGCCCGGCTTGACATAATGCTTGACCATATAAAGCGGAACGGACTTGCGGTACTGCTTGACGTAATAAGGTATCTCAGGGCGGGGCCCCACAAGGCTCATGTCGCCCTTTAATACATTAAAAAGCTGAGGAAGCTCATCTATACTGAATTTACGAATGAATTTCCCGAAGCCTGTACATCTCGGGTCGTTTTTTTCGGTACCGGAAAGATCGGATTCGGTCTCGACCCTCATGGATCGAAACTTATACATAGTAAACGGTCTTTGTCCCAGCCCCACCCTCTCCTGCCTGAATATTACCGCACCGGGTGAGGTGAGCTTGATTATCAGGGCGGTCATCAGCATGAGCGGAGACAGTAACACCAGCATGAGAAGAGAAACTGTGATATCCAGAGCCCTCTTGATGAACTTGTTAAGAGTCCTGTCAAGAGGGACCCTTCTCATGCTCATTACTGGTATGCCGTCGAAGCTTGATATATATATTCTTGAGGAGAAGCTTGAGAACATATTCGGTATTATGGAAAACTTCACGCCCCACCGCTCGCATATCGAGATCAGATGCTCCATATAGGGCTGTGATCTTCCCGAGAGCATTATCAGTGCTTCGTCAGGCAGAGAGCCGCTGAAATACCTGGACACCTTTTTGAAGTTTCCGAGATAAGTCAGAGCAAGCTGTGAATGAGGAGCGTTGTCAAAATATCCGGAGATCTCATATCCGAGATCGGGAGAGGAACGGATCTTTTTGATGAAATTCTCTGTACAGTTATTTATTCCCAGAAGTACAATGTATTTCTTGTTGTAGCCCTTCTTTCTCATGTATCTGAGGAAGCGCCTCAAAGAAAACCGGTAGAGCACGGATAAAAAGCTGTATATGAAAAAATAGAACATCAGGGCGACCTGGAACTGATACAAGCGTGAAAAAACTATAGCCCCAAAGATCAGTATCACAAATACTATAAGACCGGACTTGAGTATATTCACCGCTTCCTTGATAAAGGCTGTCGATCGGTACGACCGGTACAAATCACAGGCGCGGTTGCACAGCACCTGCAAAGCTGCAATAATGAGCGGCACAAGCACCATGATCCTGATATTGCTGCGGTCAAGAACAAAAACATCGCTCGAAAAAGCAAAGTACATTATAATGTAGGAAAGCGCAGAGCTTGCAAGGCTGATCGCTATATCCACAACGATATGAACAGCATTCAGCTTATTCTGATATTGTTTGAGCAAGCGCTTCCCCTCCTTTTTCGGATAAACACAGAGCAACTATCCAACAGCCCATAAGCCGCCATAGTATATATTTTAATATATCGGATTTAGATAGTCAACATTTTTTTAAAAATCGTGACAGATGACGCTTCCGGTTCTGCACTATTCATAAAAACTGTAAGAAACTCACAGTACAAATCTTCAAAATTATAATAGACAAACAACAAAAGCAATGATATAATAAGACTGTTATATTGGAGAAATGGTGCATTTCGCAAACAGACCTTATTATGAAGGAGAGATATAATGAAAAAGGGAATTTATGAATTCATGAATTATTTTCCTTTTTTGAAGGAAGTTGTAAAAAGAGACTTCAAGAGAAAATACTATAAGTCCGTGCTCGGCGTCGCCTGGTCAATGCTCAGCCCGCTGCTGATGATGATAGTCATAACAATAGTATTCTCCACTCTTTTCAAAAGAGCCGTTCCGCATTATCCTGCATACTGGTTCTGCGGAAACCTCATTTTCTCCTTTGTTTTTGAGGGCTCGAGCTCATCAATGAGCTGTATCATACACAACGCATCTCTCATCAATAAAATGAAGATACCGAATTACTTCTTCTGTATCTCCACGGTCACTCAGAGCTTTATCACAATGCTTTTCTCCATTGTTCCTTATATTGCGGTATGTCTCGTGATACAGGTGCCGATCACCTTCTATATGCTTCTTATCCCCCTTCCGATGATACTCGCCTATATCTTTACTCTCGGTCTCGGCATGTTGCTGTGCGCTTATGGCACCTTCCTGCGCGACCTCGGCTATCTTTATCAGGTCCTGAGAAGAGTATGGCTCTATATCACCCCTATATTCTATCCTATAGAGATCATTCCCGAGCAGTTCCGTTTTTTGTGGGATCTCAACCCGGTGTATATCTACATCAATATCTTCCGTTCGTTCGCTTTATACGGCACCATGCCCTCTGAAAAAATGCTCATCATCGGTACGGCCTATGCGCTGCTGATGCTTGCATTGGGCGCCGTTACCTTCAAGGAAAAGGAAGACCGTTTCTTCCTTTATATATAATGTGGGCTTTGTCAGGATTTCTACGCTTAATTCAGCAAAGAGGTGGCACTATGTCAGACAACAAGAACGAGGTCGTTATCTATAATTCGGATGCGCCCTCCAAAAGAAGCAGCATAACTTCTATTTCAGGCGCAAATGCAGTCATTCTGCCCGAAGACTCCGCAGCAGCGCTGCATACGCCGTCGACAGAGAATAAAAATGATGTCTGTATCGATGTTAACGATGTTTCCATAATGTTCAACCTGAGCAAAAACCGTGAGGACGGTGTAAAGGAATACTTTATCAATATGATAAAGGGCAAGGTCGGCTACAACGAATTCTGGGCTGTCAGAAACGTCAGCTTTCAGGTCAAAAGGGGCGATTCCCTTGCTCTTATCGGAAGAAACGGCTCAGGCAAATCCACACTGCTCAAATCCATTGCAGGCATAATCCGTCCTGCAAGGGGCAGCATCAAGGTAAACGGCACTGTCGCTCCTCTTATTGAGATAAGCGGCGGCTTTGACCGTACCCTTTCTGCAAGAGAGAATATCTTTCTTTCGGGAGCCATGCACGGTCATACAAAGAAATATATGAAGACACGCTTCGACGAGATAGTTGAATTTGCAGAGATAGAAAAATTCTTAGACGTTCCGCTGAAAAGCTATTCCTCAGGAATGGTTTCAAGGCTCGGCTTTGCCGTTGCCACCTGTGTTAACGCCGATATCATCATCGCCGATGAGGTTCTTGCTGTCGGCGATGCACGATTCAGAATGAAGTGCGAAAAACGCATATCTCAGATGCTGAGCGGTGGCACGACCTTCCTCTTCGTCTCACATAGCACTGCCTCTGTAAAGAAGATGTGCAAAAAGGCTGTATGGCTTGAAAAGGGTCAGATAAAGGAATTTGGCCCCTCGGACATTGTCTGCGACCACTATACGCAGTTCATCAAGTCTATGCCTGCCAAAACCGTAAAAATGCCCGATAAGAGAACCTCGCTTGAATGACCGTTCCCATAATCGCACTTGGGGTGTTATTATGAAGAAAATATTGATATGCGCCTCCCGTGTGTCGCATATTCTTTTCTTTCATCTTCCGTATATTAAGCTATTTAAGGAAAACGGCTGGACTGTGGATATCGCAGCAGAGGGCACAGCGGATCATCCCGATATCGACAGATGCTACGATCTGCAATATGTCAAAAATCCGTTTTCGACCCGTAATCTGAAAACCATTAAAGAGCTTAAAAGGATCATGAGGGAAAACCGTTATGATATAGTCTATTCCAATTCTACGCTCGCAGGCTTTGCAATGAGGTCTGCAGTAAAGAGTCTCGGCAAGGAGCGTCCCTACTGCATACATATCTCTCACGGATATATGTTTGACGACAAGGCCGGGCTGCGCTCAGTTCTGTACAGGACTGCCGAAAGAATGACGTCTAAGGTCACCGACAGACTCATTGTTATGAACAGCGAAGATCTCCGTCTTGCGGAAAAATATAAATTAGGTAAAAGCATTTTTTTCACAGACGGCATGGGACTTTGTCCCGATTGCTTTCCTCCTCTTGACACAGTCAGGAAAAACGAGCTAAGAAAAAGCCTCGGTGCAGACAAGGACAGCCTTGTATTTCTTTGTGTGGGAGAATTTTCCTCAAGAAAAAACCAGACTCTCATAATTGAAGCCCTTGAACGCACTGTTAAGCAGAACAAAAGCTGCATAGCAGTTTTTGCTGGTCAGGGCGCTGCTCTTGATGAATGCAGGAGACTCGTAAATAAATATGAGCTTGAAACGAACACGCGCTTTCCGGGGCAGGTAAAGGACGTCAATTCCCTTTACAGAAGCGCAGATGTGCTTATCTCAGCCTCAAAAATGGAGGGTCTGCCTTTTAATGTTATGGAAGCCCTTTACTGCGGCACTCCCGTGATAGCTTCCGATATAAAGGGACACAGCGATCTTATCAGAAACGGCTTTAACGGACTGTTTTTCAGCCTTGAATGCCCGGATCCCGCCGGTCAGCTCTCACAGCTCATGCTCAAGCTGATTAACGACAGGAAATATCTTTCGCTGCTTCGCTCCAACACTTTTTTAGATGAAAAATATACCATTGATAAGGTCAGCCCGAAGCTTTTCGGACTGCTGAGCAAAACTCAAATCAAGACCCCGGAGGTATTACGTCAATGAAGAAACGCATATTATGTTTTTTCTCAATAGCCGTCCTCATATTCTGCATATTTCCCCCTTCCGCCCGGGCAGTAGGAGATGTGATAGACTTTACAAGAGACAGCCTTGAGCTTTATGTTGGCCAGAGCTATCAGCTTAAAATGAAGAACGATGCAGCCGTATCAGACTTTACTTCTTCCGACGCCGACATAGTATCGGTCGACAGCAAAGGAACGGTCAAAGCTATCTCCACCGGCTTTTCGATCATTACAGCTACAGATGCCGGAGGCAATCAGGCAAGCTGCACGGTTACTGTAAAAAAAGGGACCTCCCCCGAGGGAATAACCGTATCAAAGCAGTCGGTATCTCTTGTTGAGGGTGAATCAGAAAGCATCACGGCAAAGGTTCTGCCCGAGGGTTCTGACCAGTCTCAGATCAGCTTTTTCAGCTCAGATGAGAGCGTTGCTAAGGTGGACAGCAAGGGAAATATCCTCGCTGTTAAGGAGGGCGCCGCAGTTATTACCGCAGAAGCCGCAAGCGCTGCTGTTTTTGCGGAGTGCAATGTTACCGTAGCGCCCAGATCAAGCAAGGGAATATTCAGTGTTTATGTGAGCGGCGTGCTTTATTCTGTTGCAGGCGATAAAAAGGCAAATATGGTACTTGAGCTTAAAAACGACAAGACTGTTCTTGAAGCCACAACAGACACCGAAGGAAAATTCGGCTTTGAGGATGTCGTTCAGGGAGATTATGAGCTTCTTGTTTTCAGAAACGCAAGGGAAAAAACTCCTGTCAGCTCCGGAAGCTTTACTGTCGGTTCACACGATATGAAGCTTACATGTATTATGAACGATAAGGAGCTGTCTATCCTCTATCAGAAGGAAACTGAGGCTTCCTCGGAGCTGAGAGATGTCTCTCTTGAAAAAAACGCTATTACTATTGAGGTCGGGAGCTCGTACGATATGTCCTTCAAGGTCTCTCCCTCTGATGCTGTTTTACCTACCATGGTGGGAAAATCCGACAATGAGGATATAGCTGTTGTAGATATCGACAGCAGGATCACCGGTATTTCTGAGGGTACGGCAAATATTACCTTCACTACCTCAGACAAAAGAATAACAAAAACCTGTAAGGTTACAGTCGTTTCTCAGACAAGAACGACCTACAGTTGGATCATAATCATTGTTGAGTTTGCAATAATCCTTGCTATCGTCACAGCATTCTTCATTTCCTACAGGAAATTCATCAGAAACAAGGAAAGAGAAGAAGGAGTTTTACCGAATAAGAAGAAAAAGAAAGGACGCTTTAAATGATAATTGCGGCAATCGTTGCAGGCGGAAGCGGTATGAGAATGGGCGGAGAACTGCCCAAGCAATTCCTTGAGCTATGCGGAAAGCCAGTCATCATAAGAACTGTGGAAAGCTTTCTTAAGCATCCCCTTGTTGATGCTGTAGTTATCGGAATACACCCCGACTATTATGACTACACACTGGGGCTTATTGAGCAATACCTTCCAGGAAGCCCAGTTTATCTTGTTAATGGCGGCAGCAGCCGCAACGAGACGATCGAAAACATAATCAATTACTCGCTGTCGGAGCCAGGCTGCACCGACAGCGATATTGTTCTGTCTCATGACGCTGTCAGGCCCTTTGTCAGTGACAGACTTATCAGTGACAGCATAGCCGCAATGGAAAAGTATGCGATATGTACGGCTGCAATTCCGGAGGTCGATACCGTGGCTGTTTCTGCTGACGGTCTGACCGCTGACAGCTTCCCGGACAGAAGCACACTGTTCAGGATTCAGACACCGCAAACCTTCCGGGTCGGCTCTTTTTCACAGGTATACAGCTCTTTATCGCCTGAAGAGAAGCAACAAGCCACAGATGTATGCAGTCTTTACCGTCTCAGGGGCTATAAAACGGCTCTTGTGAGGGGTGACGATACTAATATCAAGCTTACATATCCTTACGATATGACAGCAGCAAAAGCCATAATAGATTCTGTGTAAAGATTACAATTTGTTGTAACCTTTTATGTAGAATATTACAAAGTTGTCTCATTTGTTATATTTATTGTATATTGTTTACTAATTCTTTTCTCGCTATATACGTTCCTTTAGTTATTTTGACATTTTCATTCTTGTGTATATTATACAATGTTTTTGGAATAATTATCCTTGTTTTCTAAAATTTTATTTCATTTCTTCATTGACTTCTCAAAAACGATATGCTATAATGATTACATTGCAAGTAGACTTGCAATAAATAAGGGAGGATGTTTAATCATGAAACTCAAGAAAACCTTTTTTGTAGCTCTCACAACGATCGCTGCTGCTCTTGCTCTTTCTGTATCTGCAAGCGCTGCTACACTCGGCGATTCTCAGACATCAGTAAAGCCTTCAGATCCCACCATAGTTACTGGTGATAACAGCACAGCTGTTGTTGCAGTTCTCGGTGCTACAGGCGTTGCTGCTCTTGGTACTGCTGTAGTTGCTACAAAGATGAAGAAAAAGGCTTCTAAGTAATTTCGTATTACTAATGCTTTTTGACTCGAAAATAAAGGCGTATAGTATTATACGCCTTTATTTTTGCATTCTTTTGACTGTAAAAATATCCAAAAATTAACGAATTTTTCCTATGTTTATATCCATTGCTACGATGCCGCTATAGCACCGTCTATATGAATAATTATAGAAAGGGATCGATAATATGAAGCTTAAAAGAATGCTGTGCTGTGTCCTCTCGACTTTATTCATCTCAGTTCCGTTTTTAACGGGCTGCAGCAGCTCACAATCAGGAAACAGTTTGTTTGATCTGAGCTTTACTTTACAGAGTGAGCCGTCAGCTCCAGCGCCCCTTATAAGTCAGCCTATCCCAACTGAAAGCTCATATACTTTCGACTCATCTCCTTCCCCTCTCCCGTCATATACTCCGTCATATCCGGACTCAGGAAGCTCTATAACACCCGCCCTCTGGAAAGCCGAAAACAGCTCGGGTAATTATGTTTATCTCATGGGCAGCATTCACATGGGAAATGATTCAGTCAATCATATGCCTGCCTATATAAATTCCGCCTTTGAACAAAGCGATTATCTTGCAGTTGAAGCAGATATAGATTCCGTACTACAGGATAAGGAGAAGCTTACGCAGCTTACCTCTGTTCTTATTTACTCGGACGGCACAACAATAAAGGATCATGTCAGCGAGAGCACGTACAACGGAATGGTCGACCTGATGCAGTCTCAAAACAGTTTTCAGGAGATATACAATTGCTACAAGCCCTTCCTGTGGCAATCCTTGCTCTCGGGCGTATTACCCTCTTACACAGACCTGAATACTAATCTCGGAGTAGATATGGTCTTCCTCCAAAGAGCAAAGAGCATCAATAAACCTATCCTCGAGGTAGAGAATATTGATTTTCAAATAGATATGTTCAACAGCTTCTCTGACGGTCTTAACGATGCTTTACTTGCAGAGTACCTTAAGCCCAATTACAGTCAGGCTGCTTCAAATTACATTAACACTGTATACAGCATGTGGGAGCAGGGAAGGGTCGATGAATCGATGATACTCTCAGGCACCTTTATTGACATACAGAACGCTAACCCTGTTTATGTTCAGGAGTATTATGACAAGCTTATCAAGGAAAGAAACATAAATATGACAAAGACGATAGAGGGTTATATTGACGGTGGCCAGAGAGTCTTTGTTCTGGTAGGTGCATTCCACTACTGCGGTGATGACGGGATCAATGCTCTGCTTACTAAAGACGGCTACACTGTAACACAAGTTTATTACTAAAATCCTGACCGATGCGTTCATTTACGCGTCGGTCTTTTTTATCTTATCTCACTGTAAGCATCAGCTAAATCACAGGCTTGCCTCTGCTTTATCCACAGCGTCCTCACAAGCCGTCAATGATTTATATGTAAACTT
This sequence comes from uncultured Eubacteriales bacterium, assembly GCA_900317215.1. Classification (GTDB taxonomy): domain Bacteria; phylum Bacillota; class Clostridia; order Oscillospirales; family Acutalibacteraceae; genus UBA1213. The sequence goes on from ONFW01000017.1 coordinate 12,983, forward strand.
CCCTTCTTTTCAAAAATCGACGTCATATACAGCTTTACAGAGCAAACAGGACTATACACTTTTAATGCTTATCTTTTTGTCCATGATTCTGATGACATAAACTGCAATCATTATATTTGGATATGCTTAGTTCTAAGCCTTATACGCTCATAAATCTATGACGATCCTTTTCTCAACAAGAAATTTTCTGTTAAAACAAAAAGCTCGTCCTTGAGCCTGTATAACTGATTTCTATGCTCCTCAGCCCTCAGCTCATAATCATACAGTTCCCACACCCTCTAAAGAAGACAGAGAAACAATTGCTCCTTGCAGATCAACACGATGTTTTTCTCAATAGGGTAGACCGAGGGACACTTTGTCCCTCAACCTCCCATTGCACCGTACGTACGGGTCTCGTATACGGCGCTACATGAATAC
>ONFW01000114.1 GCA_900317215.1 uncultured Eubacteriales bacterium
GTTGTTTCATAGATAATCACTCCTTAATAAATAAATTCTACTACAAATTGTAATAAAAAAAGCCCTAAAAAGCAAGATGTTCAGAAAGAAATATATGATATTCAACAGTTCCGGTCTGCTGCCTAAAAGCATTATCTCACTATTTAAAGTATGAGATAAAGGATCTTATCATTATAACTGCCTGTGCCGGAGTTCATAGCTTGATATCACTGTCTGATTTTTCTGAAAAAGCCTTGAAATAATGATTCATTGTTTTCTTGCAAGAAAATGGAGCCGTGTATTATTACACAGCTCCATAATGCTTGAAAAACGTGGCTCCGGATAATACCGTTCTCACGGCTCTATGATAGTCATATGGCTGAGCCGGTGGCGGATAAAAGGAGCTTTAGCAAATTATTCGTTAGAAAAAAAACTTGTTTTTGAATTGATAATAGTGCGGTCTGTTGTCCGATCAAAAGGCAGTCTTCTACTCTGTTTTGTCAGATTCCTCACTCGGCGGGAGAGAATTATCAGGCTTTTTGGTGTCTGGGCGGTCGTCAGAGAGATCCTTGACCTCGTTGTAGAAGTTGACTATTACCGAGGTGATGAGCGCCACTACAACTATTCCGTAGCCCCCGAGTATGACCGAAAGTATGCGGGATATATAATTGTTTACGGTAATGTCTCCAAAGCCTATGGTGGTAACTACCGCAAAGCTGTACCACAGCCCGTCGGAGTAGGTTTTTATCTGAGGCTCAAGCGCCTGGAATATGAACGAGAACGATGCTACAAGCAGCATCAGACCCAAAAGTATTTCTCCGGCAAGGGTCTTTCGTATAATCTTTCGCAGTATTCCAAGCCGCATCTGAGAGAAGGAGATAGAGATTATGTGTATTAGCGTAATTACAAACACCACAAAGGTGTGTATCATCATCAGTGTCCCGAGATCTTCATCTTCAGAGGTGAAAAGAGCGAATAAATATATACCTGCAGCTATAAAGAAAATGACGCTGAATAATATGTTCCGTACCTTGTGATTACGCATCAGCGACATAACGCAGTCGGATATCAGTACCAGACAAAGAGCGAGAATATAGAACCTCAGGCTATAAGGTCCTAAAGAGTCCGTGGTAACGGCCAGACCAGCACCAAAGAACATCAGCGCGCAGCAAATATTCAAAGAATACATCAGCTTGTGCTTAGTGATATAATAGGACGCACGAAAGCACCGTGAGAATGCCATAAATATATATGTGAGCAGGGCGTAAGTCCAGTTCGGCTCGGTTTCGTCTGCAATGGATGCCAGCTTCAGAGAGCAAAGCATTGCCACGACAGAGACTATGCTGTCGGCGCTTCTTATTATCCTGCGTGCTTTTGGCGATAAAAAAAGCGGTTCAGTTTTTCCATAAAAACACTCCCTTGTCAGATAATGCCCATACTGATTCCTGATACCAAGCAGATAAGCCCTGCGGACTGATTTTCGCAATGCTTTGTTGTCGTCATCCGTATCGGTCAGGATCCCTGCGTCATGAGTCGCGTTTTGCGAAAAGAATCCTTGAAAATCAAAGTCTGCTTTCTGTAAGGAATTAATATCATAGTTAGTATAACATAATGACACAAAAAAATATATAATAAATATTTTTATGATATGTGTTGTATTTTTTTTGTACAGTATGTTAAAATTATTATGAAAATGAATCAGGAGGTGCATTACATGAAGGACGAAACTATGACCGCTGCCGAAAGCACTGTCGCCGAGGCTGAAACAGCCGCCGACAGCACCGCTGTGGAGAACGCTGCCGAAGAGGCCGTAAGCGTTGATGACAGTTCCGCTGTTGAAAATAAGGGTGACGAAAAAAAGGGTAAGAGCAAACGCAAACGCCGCAGGATATATGATGTAACAAAAGAAAACGACATCAGATACCGTGGCCCGCTCTCGTACAGGTGGTTCAAGATATTGGGCTGGCTAACGATAGTGTTCGCTCAGTATGTTACTCTGATGAAATTAAAAAACGAGCTTGCCAAGACGGACAATCAGGTAGTATTTGGAGATACGGTAAATTCGCTTATCACATCACTTGCGCTTCCGCTTTTGCTTTTTTCGGGCTTTGCACTGATAATGAACGGTCATGGAAAGACCCGAAGGCTCATCATGACGAACGGTCTTGCTTCGCTTGGTCTTATTCTTGGTTATCTTATCGTTTATCAGCGTTATGTTCTTGGCATAATGTCGGCATTTTTTGACAGTAAGCGCGAGGCAGCCCTTGAGCTTGACAAGCTAATGGGTGAGTTTGGTAACTCGGGCGGGTTTATAGCGTTTAACATTTTCCTTGACTTGTTACTTTGTATATTGATATTCTACTTTGCTACATATACTCCCAAAAAGCATTTTAAGGGCAACAGGATATATATTTTCAGGTCGTTTGTTGTGCTGCCCATTCTTTATGAGTTCGCCTCTATATGCCTGAAGATACTTGCTTCTAACAAGGCGATCACTATACCGGTTGCTGCTTATCCTTTCCTTACCACCAAGCCGCCCATGGCTTTTCTGATGTTCTGCACGATAGTTGTTATCCTGAAGGGACGCGAAAGAAGATTTTTGAGACACGGCAAGACCATAGATGATTACCATGCGTTTTTGAAGACCAACACGAACTCTCTGCATTTTTCCATTATCATGGCGGTTCTGGTAGTGATATTTGCCATAGCCGACCTTATCCTGTGCATATTATTCTCTGTAATACACTTGAATAATATGGCCTTGTCTATCGGCGGAGGTGAAGAAACAAGATTCGGTATGGCTATAGATACGGTAATGTCATGGGGCTTCGGTCAGACTTTCAAGATGATATTCATAGCTCCGCTGCTTCTGCTGTTCTCTTACACCAAGACACATAAGCGTGCGCTGATCGATATTCTCATTCCTATTGCGGGCATACTCGGCATAGTGTTTGTGTATATAGAAAGCACTGTAGATATAGTAAAGACGGTTGTACCTGCTTTGTTCAATTCCTGATACGGTATAAAATCAGATAAAAGGGTTGAATGTTTTCCCGAAAAGGGGAGGCGTTCAGCCTTTTTGTATGAGTAAAACTATTCGCCCGGAGAGTGGTTTAACTTATAAAAAAAAATCCCCGCCGGACAGGCGGGGACATAGGTGACTGTTATGACTCGGAAAGAACGATCCGGAGCAGATCTCTTCCTTTGGATAAACGACTTTTAACGGTACCCTCCGGAATTTTGAGGATCTGTTTGATCTCCTTGACGGAAAACTCCTCTATGTAATACAATACCACGGTCTGACGGATCTTTTCGGGAAGCCTGTCAATGGCATCTCTCACTTCTCGTGATGTGTTGTTGGCCTCTGCGGGAAGGTCTTCGCTCAGCTCTGTGTGACGGCTGTGGAAACGTAGCTGCTTATGGCAGACGTTGATCAGGATCCTCACAAGCCATGTTTTGAAATATTCCTCGTGTTTCAGGTCAGAAAGCTTTTCGTAGGCTGTGAGGATAGCTGTCTGTACAGCGTCCTCACAGTCGCTTTCATTTTTCAGCATGGACATGGATACGCGATATAAGGTTTGCTCACTTTCCAGCACCAGATCGGTGAATCTTTCCTTTGTCATCATTGTCACCTCATTTTGTCACACGGAAAACCTTTAAAACATTTTCTTCTTTCAGTCCGTTGCCTGTTATCACACCCACACAAAAGTCCGGCAGCAGTTCTTCATCAACAATAATTGCAAAGTTCATGATAAGGGTCTGCCCCTTTTTCAGCTCTGAGGAATCCTCACCATTATCTGCATAACCGATCAGATATATGGAATTTCCATCTTTAAAAAGATAATCCTCATTTTTATCATTCATGGCAATATCTGAAAGGGCAAATACGTTGAACAGTTGATCAATATCCTGATCGGCAGTTACTTCCACCTGAACATTATAAAAATGTCTCTTGACCGTTACCTCGTGTGTTTTTGCCAGTGAGTTGATACCATCGCCGAAATCGTCAACTACTGTCGCAGTCACCTCAGTCTTCAGATTGCCGTCTTCATCGAAATAGTTATCATAAAGGGTGATGCCCTCACCGGCGCTGAAGAAATCGGTTTTCTTAAAATCTCCGGCATCCTTTTGTTCCGTAACAGAAACGACCTTGTAGGTCAGTGCTGTTTCTGTTTCATCATAATAATTTGCTGCCTTTTCTGTATAAGCTGCACCGATCTCACCAAAGGTATACTTGCCTTCTTCAATAAGCTCATAATATGCAACATCGGTCACAGGACCCTTATCACTCGAGGAATACTTGTTTGCTCCTATCAGCTCATCACTACTAACGTCGGTAGCAGGAGCATTTTCGCTTGAGGACTGATATTGGTTTTGTGCCTGAGATTCTGATTTTTCCAGCGTAATGCCCTCCATTATGCGGAGCATTTCATCTTTGTCAGGTTCA
>ONFW01000184.1 GCA_900317215.1 uncultured Eubacteriales bacterium
CCTGAACTTCATTTTCCTGCCCGTTAAGCGTCAGTCTACGACGAGTGCAGCTCCCAACGCCTCACACTGTGCGAGCGCATCATCATCAGGAGCATCGTTGCAGATAACGCTTTCCGCTGCCAGTACAGCGCTGCAAGACTTACAAGACTCCTCCCAGTTTCTCATCCATTCGCCGTCGCCCCAGCCATAGGAGCCGAATAGAACTATCCTTTTACCGCCAAGCTTATCCTTGACCGATTCAAACATAGGAGCAAACTCGCTTTCCTCCAGCTCCTCCGTACCCATTGACGGACAACCAAAGGCAAACGCATCATAGCCCGAGAGTTTATCCTCGTTAAATTCAGACGCCGTAAAAAGCTCTGCCTCTGCGCCCTTGTCCTTTGCGCCCTTCAGAACAGCATTCGCCATTGCCTCGGTGTTGCCTGTTCCGCTCCAGTATACCACTGCGATCTTACTCATAATGATCTTCCTTTCAAAAATGTATTATATTTCCTAACGGTCTGACAGACCGACGGATTAATCGGAACGGTTTCTTGCCACTCCGGATCCGGTCGTATGTTTCTGCTTTATCAGCAGGTCCATCTGATACAGCCATTCTCTCCACGCTGTACCCCTTTTCAGCGAGAGAGCAGCATAGCTCAGTGCATCTTTTATATTTGTCAAAGGTCTGTCTGGCTTTATCTGCGTCCCCATATACCTTCCAACAGCCAACACATTTGCAGCCTCCACCCTTGTTTTTGATAAACCCGCATACGTCCTCCGGCGGATATCCTAAAAACAGCCCTATCTCATGCGGAAAATCCGCGTTTTCACGAAGCTTTTTCATCAGCCCCGCAATGCAAAAGCCGACGCTATCCTGATGATATCCCATTTCACCGAGTATTTTCATTGCCTGCCGATCGTTCAGATCCGCCTTGAGTCTTGACGGCCTGAACAGATAAATCAAAGTGGAGCCCTTATAACGCCTGAGCGGTATTGCCCTCAGTCCTTTTGCACCGAGCCTGCGGTTGATTTCTGTCAGGCTTCGATGTTCTTCAATATCTGTTTCAAACTTAAAGGAAAACATATTGCCTGTTTTAAGCCCCATAAGTGTAGGGGCGCAGTGCTTTATCAGCATATCGTCCGACATGATGCATCTCTCCCATGATGTGTATTAAACAGAGTATTTGTCAAGAATACTTCTGAGCGCCGCTTTAGAGCTATTATGTGATTTTTCAACAGGAATATTCAGATGCCTTACTCCGTCCATAGCACATCTCACCATCTTATGCGACATCGTGTTGGTAAACAGCACCATAAGATCAGGGCTGCCGATATTCTGCAGACCTCTGCACATTTTGGGATAGACCCTCGCCTTATGCTTATATTCCCTGCAAAGCTCTGTATATTCTCTTACCATGCATTCATTTCCGCCTACTATTACAACACTCATGTTATCCTCCGCTTCATATTTAGTATTAGCTGATGACCTCTTAACAGACCGGTCATAAAATGATTAGATTTATCTAACTGCTATACAGTTTAACATATCAAACCGCTATTGTCAAGTCCATTTTTTCATTTGATACAGCCTGCTGCATAAATGATCCATAAACTGCAGAAAATACAAAATGCTTTTTTCTTTTTTGTTTTGTCAAGCTTATGTAACAATTCGGTCATGGTATTTTATTATAATAAATACATTATATATTTATTTCTGAATAATGTTATAAAAAACTGTATAAACGCCCAATGTTTGCAAATTACTAACAAAATCTGATGACTTTGTTATATAACTGCTATAAAATGTAAACTGTTATAAAATGACTTTTTTTGCGTTATTCAGCGTTAATCAATATATAAAAATTAAATACTGAAATAATACTGAACAATTCTGATACGTTGAAAAAAAATGATTAAAGGATAAAATAATAAAAAAGGAGGTTTTAATGTTTTCTTATCCTGAGATCAGCTTTTATCAAATAATAAATCATAACAAACAATATTCAAACAATAATCAAATTAAATGGAGGAAACAACAATGTCAAAAAAGCTTTCAGGTATTATCAGCGTTTTTTGCTCAGCAGCAATTGCAGCATCATGTCTTTTTTCTTTTCAGACTCCCGTTAACGCAGCCGTTGTAGAGGAAGAGCCTGTAGGTGCAACAATAGGAGATGTTGACCATGACGGAAGAGTATCTATTGCCGATGCAACAAAACTTCAGAAGTTACTTGCCGGCATTGGTGAGCTTGACCCATTCACTTCATTTCTTTCGGACGTAAACTTTGACGGGGTCGTTAGTATCCAGGTTGTAACCACTATTCAGTATTACCTTGCAGGCGTATATAACTGCTTTGCAGGAATAAGGGCCAAAGAACTTAAAATGGCTTCCTATGGCGTTGCCGACGAAAAGGATATTCGTCTCAGCTTCGGCAATTATTATGATGCGGTCAACCCTGCCGATATAAAGATATTTGAGGTCGGGATCGTATAGACAGCATAGGCGTCGGAAACATTGAGTGAGCCTGTGGTGGCGATGATCCTGGTGGCGTCCTTTGGAATAACCGTGTGATAGCCGAGCTTAACAGACTTGCTCTCTCCTGCATTGAGGCTATATGATCCGATAGGATAATAACCGCTGAGCGCCCTTGTACTGTTTGCCCAATAGAGCTTATATTTGCCTTTGGCTTTGACACTAAGAGTAATAGTTCCCTCTGCATAGCCCGCATGATTTTTTCCGGTGCCGCTGAACTGGTATGAAATGGTACCGGAGGAGCCCAATGAAGATGAGCCGGAAGCTGCCTGAACAGTTATGGCAGGATAAATCAGCATCAGCAATGTTATTACGGCTGAAAGAAGTGAAGCAATAAGCTTGCTTGATCTGGGTGAATTCATAATAACACTCCTCTTTTTTAAAATATTCATGAATTTATTATATCATATAACTGAATATGCGGTAAATGGTCAAATTGATATAATTAATCTCGGATTATTATGCATATCTCATACTCTGATAAGAGATACTTGACATGATACAGCCTTTAGTCATACATGCAAGAACCGTACCGTTCCAAAAGGAAGGGTACGGTTCTGCAATATTGTTATTCTGTGATAAACAGCTTTTGTATACAAGGCGATATCCTGAAAGATGCCTGCGAGCCTTTAACGGGCATTTCTTCTGCGGTTTATCAGCAGGTAGGCAACACCAAATAGAAGCATTCCCGACAATACAGCGACTGCAAAGGGTCTTGCATCAGGCAAGCCGGATTCAGGCAGTTCAAAATCAGAAGCACTGTATGTGTTTTTGAAGGTGTATATGATCTCAAGATCGGTCGGGTCTATCGTCTCTTCTACTGTTTTCAGCTCAGTATCCGTCTCACAGTTTTCTCCGCTGAGCTGAGAAACGACAGCAGTTTCATTTGACTTCACACTAAATGAAGCAATATAGTTCTTTTCGGTTGATTCTGCTATCCTGTACCTTGCGTTGATCGGAAGATCCTTGATCTTAAAGGATTGACCGTCCTTAAGGTAAATCTCATACTGTGCAGCGCCTTCAACAGCCGTTATTGTTTCTTCATGGTAAATATCAGTAGCGCACTCAACTTTATATTCTGTGCCCGCGGCAAGACCCGAAAGATAAACTGTAAACCTGAATTTCTTCTGCGAGTATTCGCTTTCGGGGATCAGCCCGTTAGTCATATCCACCACTTTCTTAACAGCTATATCGTGCGAGATCTTTGTATTGGTAAAGGTGACCGTTACCTCCTCACCCTCGTTGACAGTCTCGACCTCGGTACTAAGCTTTGTTCTTATCGCATCATTCGCAGCCTGTTCGGATACATAGTTCGATACGCCGCCTTCATCAGTGAGCTTATAGGAGGCTATATAATCCGACTTTGCCTCGATGATCTGATAAAGAGCACCTACAGGAAGACTGTAGAATATTACCTCACCGTCGGCAGGAAGGAAGATATCATTTATTTCCAGCTTACCGCTGTCATCCGCCTGCGGGTTACCAATATTCGTTGTTATCCTTTCGTAAGGATCAAGACCGTTCAGTACGATAGTGAAGCCAAACGTATCAGCACTGTTCGCAGAGCCGCCCTCAACGACCTTCCTCAGAACAAGGGGCTGACGGATATTTCTTGTATTTGTATAGTCAACCGTGATGAGCTTATCCTTATCGGCTGTGTACCACGATGTCCTGAGCGCTGTGTTGACAGAGTCAGTCTGACCGTAGCCATCAGTGAAGCTTTCGTTATCTTCAGTGACCGTTACAACATAAGCCGATGTATACTTGGTGCCGCCCGATTCAGTTATGCGGAATCTTGCGCCGTGAGGAACGGTAAAGGTATCGCTCATTCCGTTTTTCAGACGTATATCGACCTCAGCAGCTCCGTTTGCATTTGTCCTGAACTGAGTGCCTGCATTTGTGAAATACGTCTCATTCTTATGCAGACCCTGCAGCTCGATTATGAACTGATAAGCCTCGGAATCGTCCTCATAATGTCCTCTTACGGATTTTTTGAGCGTAAAGGTTGCCGTTTCCTCTTCAGTAAGCAGCTTTGTATTGGTAAAGGATACCTCAGCGGTCTCATCAGCTATTATAACTCCCTCAGCGGAGCCGGTATGAGTTGTGGTGAAGTCCGTATATTCCTCCTCCGTGACTGTATAATAATAGCCTGTTGGTATTTTTTCCATGAGACAGCTCTCACCGCCCTTGAGCAACACAGTTGCGGTGCCGTTCATAAAACCTGCCTCTCCGAACCTGGCAGCGCCTGTGAGCAGCTCGCCGTTCTGATCCTTGAGCGTCACCGTGAACACAAACTGTCTTTCCTCATCGGTCACAGTCAGCTCTGCTCCGTCTTCAACAGCAAGCACCTTGCCGATACGGAGTGAGCCGTATGTCGGCGGGTCAACAGTGGTTGTATTAAGTATCTCCGAATACTCTGCTTTATCCACCTCGAGTGCGCGGCTCTGACCCATATGCTCAGAGAAGTAGTTTTCAAGCTGATCCTCCCATGCATAATATTCAAC
>ONFW01000115.1 GCA_900317215.1 uncultured Eubacteriales bacterium
CACAGTTCCCTCTTCAAACGATCAGTAAAGCTTCGCACCGGCGGGGATATGCGGATCCACCATCAGAAGCTGGAGTTTTTCTTCTCCGTTTTCCTTGTGGAGCGCAGAAAGCAGCATACCGCAGGATTCAATGCCCATCATCGCTCTGGGCGGCAGATTCGTGATAGCAATACAAGTCTTGCCGACCAGCGCTTCCGGCTCATAATAAGCGTGGATTCCGCTGAGAATGGTTCTCGGCTCGCCGCTGCCGTCGTCCGGCTTGAACTTCAGCAACTTCTTGGACTTGGGTACAGCCTCGCATTCCAGCACCTTCACTGCACGGAAATCAGACTTGGAGAAGGTTTCGAAATCAACGAGATCCTTAAAAAGAGGCTCGATCTCCAGCCGTTTATGTAAAGATAACCGTTGTCATCTGTGTTGAAGAACATATCCATAATAGTGTTATTAGTCATAATAATTATCCTTTCCTGTCTGTACTGTTTGTAGTTTTCGCTTCGGTATGTTTTTGTACTGCGTTTTTTTCCCCGAAGGGCTGTCATTATCGGACAGCCGAATCAGGATTCACATTATAAACGCAGACTAACGGATCGGTGGCATGATCGGTGGAAATGTCAGGCATTTCTGTCATTGTTGACGGTAGGTTGATGATTAGTATATGTTTTTGATCGGCATCGGAACATAAAGCTATGCTCAGTCTGCCGTAAAGCCGATATGTCTTTCTGAGGTCTTTATTCCGGGAGTGATATCAGTTATATCACATTCCTCAATTCTTCCGAGCATTTCGGGAGTGATCTCCTCATTTCTCAGATCCATAACTCTGTCTGAAAGATTCATTTCGGCCTGCTCAAGAATCTTCCTGACAAATCTTCCGTTGCCGTAATCCGGTATCTTAACTGCCTTTTCGTATATCAGGCGCAGCTTTTCAAACGCAGGATCACTTATTGTCATCTGCTCTTTTGAAAGCATGAACCTTGTTATTTCCATAAGTTCATCTACCGAATAATCATCGAAGTTGATCTTAAAGGCAATTCTGGAGTTCATGCCGGGGTTTCGGTTAAGAAAATCCTCCATTTGATCTGGATATCCGGCAAAGATCACTACCGTGTCCTCCCTGTTGTTTTCCATTTCCTTTACAATGGTATCTATTGCATCATCACTCAAAGAATCGCCGAAGATCGAATATGCCTCATCAATAAAGAGAACGCCGCCTTTTGCTTTCCTGAATTTTTCATTCACAATAATAGGAGTCGCACCGATAGCAGGATCTACCAGATCGGCTTTTCCGGCCTCTATAAATCCACCAGTAGGCAGTATGCCTTCTTCTGCAAGTATCTGTCCGATAAGCCTTGCGACCGTTGTTTTTGCAGTTCCGGGATTACCGGTAAATACCATGTGCATTGTGAGATTATTCCGTTTGATACCTTTGTCCATACAAAGCTTGTTGTAACGGTACTTTTTGATCGCCTTATGGACCACATCCTTTACCTTATTCAGTCCGATAAGACTGTCAAGCTCAGCTAATGCACTCATAGTCTTTTCTTCCTTTTTTGCCTGTACAGACTGATCGTCAGAATCAAGGATATCCTCTGCCTCAAGCACAAAAAGATCCTTTTCAGTTAGATTTTCAACATCCCTGCCCGCAGGCATAAGCCTTAACGCCTGATTTCTAATGGAGTTTTCCACAAGGTTGCGCGCATATCTTCCGTTGCCCAGGTCTTTGATGCTCTTTTTTCTGTCAAAAAGGTAATACGCTTCCTTTATAGCCGCCTCTGTTGCAAAAAAGTCCTGTTCATCAAGCATAAGCTTGAATATCTCGGTCATTTCAGCCGGATTATAGTCGGGGAAGTTTACATGATACGGTATCCTGCTCTTCAAGCCCTCATTCAGCTCAAGAAACTCCTTCATTCTTTCGGTATAACCTGCAAAAATGACTATAACCTCATCTCTGCGGTTTTCCATTTCCTGAACGAGCAGTGTTGCCGCTCCCGGTAAAGCTATAGCATAGGCTTCATCAATAAAAAGCACTCCGCCCCTTGCCGCTGTGAATGCTTCCTTTATGATATACGGATAAGCGATCGAGTTAAAGTCTGTTCCGCACTTTTCGACAAACACACCGCTTTTAAGTATTCCTTTTTCCTTAGCAATTCCTGCAAAAAGTCTTGCTACAGTAGTCTTTGCAGTTCCCGGATTACCTGAGAATACCATGTGCATGGAGGAAGACTTGTATTCTCTGCCTTTAAACTGCTTCCTTCTTTTTTCAACGATATCTGCGGCTATAATTTTTTCGATCTGTCTTTTTACTTCCTCAAGACCTATCATCTTATTAAGCTTTTCATAAGCCGATTCTGTATTCTCATCCCGATCAAGATAAAACGCATCCGATGATATCTGTATGTATGACTTGAAAACATTTTTGTTAAGGCACCAAGGACCGAAGCTCTCAAAGCACTCAAGCACCTCTGTCTGGGAAAAGTGATCGCTCTTATACTGCTCAAGAAACTCCTTAGCCTGATAAGAATACTTTGAGTATTCAGACCCAGAGATCAGCATTTCCAGATATTTTACTGCGCTTTCTCTGTTTCCTGCGCCTTCTCTTAAGGAGACTGTCAAGGCGTATTTATTGATCTTCGGGAGAATATAATATGAAAACCCGGGCTTGTCCATATTGTACATAAAAATAAAAAGGCACTTATTACGGTATTTTTTAAAGATATCGGCTATATAGTCTGCTGCCATAGGATAGTCTGACGGGGAATTGCCGAAGGTTTCGGAAAGGTCAACCAACAGAACGCCGCCCCGGTTATTTTCCATAATATCCATAATGTGATTATTGTATTTATAAAAGTAAGGTTCAATATCAGAAATGATCCCGACTCTTCTGCTCTGTATCCTGCCTGCCGCATAAAGCTCCTGTGAAAGAGTCTCCGCCAGGTCTACGGCGGCACCTATGCTTTTTGCGGAAAGAACATAGTGTATCATGCTTCCGGAAAGCTCTTTCCCCGGTGTGTGTTGGGAGATCATTTTCAGCTCTTTAAGAAACGAGGGGTGATACATGCCGGCATCGGTCATCTCCCTGTCCCGAATAATCATCTCAGAGTATTCTATATTTCCTTTATTATGCGGCCCTTTCTTGTAATTGTCATTATAAAACCAGATATTTGCAGTTTCTGTTAACTGATATACCGCATTATAATAATTGCGCCGTCTACACTCCTCGCACCCTTCAAGGTACTGCCTCATTGTAATTTCCGACGGCTCCTCAATTACCTTTTTAATAAGAAAGTACTCTGCAAGCAGATCAGTTATTGTATTATAAGCAGTTGAAAACGAATCCTTGTTTTCATCAAAAGAAAAATCGGCAAAAAGTCTGTCGCCTTCTTCCCTGAAAACAAAGAATGTCTGGCAGTTTTCGACACTCTTGTACATATACTTGTTCATAGCACAAATGTTGCTGTCATAATCATAATCCTTGAGCCTTATCTTGGCATTCTTGCCGATCGTTTCGTTATTTCCTTTGATAATAAAGCTGTAGTACCTCATGTTTTTACCTCCGTATAGTCTGAAGCCCGCCGACGGTCATACACGCTCCGATGCTCTGCCGCTCCCTTTCATCTCGGCGCCTTGAACTGCATCTCAGGGAATCAGTTTCAGCACAAGATTTGTCTGAGTTATTCATATCCCCTTAGAGCGATACAGATTATAGCACACTGAAATTATTTTAGTAAACAGTTTTTGTGTTCCGTTCTATAATTTCGTATACCTGCACAATTTTATTTATTGTTTTTTATAAGCTATGTATATATGATATTTTATATTATACGACTTATTACTATCGTATTTCATATATTCGGCTTGTTTTTGGCGTGTAAGTATTATATCGCATAAGAAATCAGTTTGTAAACAGTTTCCTGATGTTTTTTTCCGCTCTTCACTTATCTGTACACAAAAGCGGACAAGCCAAAAGAGTTTAACCCCACTTGACCATGTTTATCTTATATGTTATAATACATTTATAATGTATCAGATATACAAAAGGGGTTGATGAGATTTGGATCAGACCAATAACAATAAAAAAGAAGAATGGGTGCCGATATATAAAAAACGCCTGGGCGAAGCTATAAACTATGCTAAGGGTAGTCAGTCAATGGCGGAGTTTGCGAGCAAGTGCGGGCTTAATCCCATGACGCTTTCAAGAGCGATAAACGGTATTATCAAAAAGCCTCTCAACGAAGAAACTATCCGCATCATGGCTGAATGTTCAGATTTACCTACAGAGGACGTGCTTGATTACCTTATGCGTGCAAACGGCTGGGTCAAAAACGACGACGAAGAAAGACAGCTGGAACGTGAGAAACGCAGACAGGAGAGAAAAGACCTCCTTGATTCGACGCAGGGTATCATCATGCGTACTCTTTTTGAAGACGGTTATACTATTATTCCCGTTATCAATACAGAGCTTGAAGCGCTCGATCCTACTCTGAAAAAAAGCAGATATCATCTGCATACAAATGTAAAATTTGCGCTGAGCCTTAAAGGACAAGCCCCTGCTTACTGGAACTTTTCAGTCAATATCTTTACCGGAAAGGAATTTGCTGCCGATAAGGAGCTGTACGCAAGAGAGTTGAGAAGTGAGCAGTTAATTATTATGGAATTCTATAAAGATGTCTTTTTGCGGGACGTGTGGGAGCCTGAAGCTTTTGAAAGCTCTCTTTATTCCATAGTGTTCCTCAACGAGGACCTATATGACGCCTTCTTTAACGAGCTTAATGGGCTGAAATTCAACAGCTCCTTTTCGCTGATATTACTTGACCTTGACAAGCAGAAAGTCGTTGAGGAGAGATTTCTCCCGCGCCGTGACGGCATAAGGATCAAGAGTCTTTTCAAATCAACAGACAGAGGTGACAGATAATGTATAACAGAAAAACTAAAGAGGACAGTCCTGTTCTTGCAATATGCTATGATTTTGACAAGACCCTGTCCCCCGATGATATGCAGGCGCAGGGATATATACAGAAGGTCTACGACGGTGATGTAGCATCATTCTGGGCGGAGTGCGACAGACTGTCAGCGGAGTATGATATGGATTCCAACCTTGCCTATATGTATAAGATGAAGCAGGAGGCCGAGGGCAGAGAGATATTCAGCAAAAGCAAGTTAGAGGACTACGGCTCAAAGGTCGCCCTCTTTCCCGGGGCGGAGGAATGGTTTGAGAGGATACGCCGATTCGGTGAGGAAAACGGGGTTATCGTAGAACACTACATCATCTCCTCTGGGCTGAAGGAAATGATCGAGGGCACCTCCCCTGCCCGTGCAGGAGCCTTTGAGAGGATATACGCCAGCTCATTTTTCTACAACGAGAGGGGCGTTGCTGTCTGGCCTGCGCAGGTGGTCAACTACACCAACAAGACACAGTTCCTGTTTCGGATATCTAAGGGTGTGCCGGATGTGAACGATCCCGGAGTGAACGATTTTTTTGAACCTGAGGATATCCGCATACCCTTCAGAAACATCGTCTACATCGGTGACAGCGATACGGACATTCCCTGTATGAAGCTTGTGAACGTCAACGGCGGACACTCCATAGGCGTTTACAACAGCAAGACCTGCGACAAGACCAAGGTGCGGAGGATGATGCAGGAACACCGCATAAAATATTTTGCCCCCGCTGATTATACCGAAGGCTCGGAAATGGACAAGCTGCTTAAGGCAATAATCATAAGAACAGCCGCCAATGAACGGCTTGAGGAGATATACTACTCCTGCAAGAATGACTGCGAATAACAAAACAGTGCAATGCAGCTTCGTAAATGAAGCACAGCATTGCACTGTTCTTTTGCTATATGGCTCTATAATGAATTCTTGGATATCAAATACACCCTAAAAAAGCAGAGCATATTCGCACCTCGTCCGTTAATTGGAATTGATGAGAAGCCTGAAACGGAAGATGCAATATGCTCTATACTCTTTTTACGGAATGTCGGAAAACTAAACGGGGTTATTAATGCTAAAGTTTAAAAACCAAGAAGAGGCCAGATCATCATGCCGAATATACAGTATCGCCGTTAATGATGACCTTAGAAATATTTGTAGGATCAATTATTGTTGTTTTGTCAATATTTCTTTCACAATGATAATACTCCATCATGTCATTTTCAACAGGAGATTTGCTGTCGCGGTACATTAATGCTTCTCCTGACAGTTTTATTCTCTTGTTTATCACGCTTTCAAAATTGGTATCATCATTCAGGTATAACTTATCAATACCTCCTAACAAATCAAAATAATACTTATTGCCGTTTTTAAGAACTATTTCCGCATAAGAAGACGCAAGTTTTTTCAGATCATTCTCGTTTTCAAACAGTATACCGTTCTCACTGCTATCAGTGATTACTTCTGCAGAAAATGGAGTAATAGAAATTTTCAGTTTATTATCTCCTGTGATAGTATTCGGTGCATTATCTGAATTAAGCTCAATATTCATCGTATTGTCTGTTGTCAGTTTGTCAATAGTAAAGGAAACATTAAATGAAAGATCACATCTTTTTATTTCCTCTACTTTGCGCAGCTTGAACACTTTTTCTGATTCGGATGTATCCCACATAGTCGGAAAATCATCAGTTTCATCAGAATGAAAAACAACATACAGTGTTCCGCAATTCTCATATTGACGTATTTGTGCTGAATCTATGTCTATTCCATTATCTATATATTCATGAACTAATTCTGATGGAGTAGCAGTAGCATCATCGATCATTTTCGCTTCAGCAACAACATCACTCAGTTTGTTGATCATTAAATAATTAGATCTATAATCTACTTTTGTACCTGTCAGACTGTTGTTTTTATCATTGTTCTCAAGACGGATATACAGCATTATCTTATCAGGTGTTTCACCCGGAATGTAGTAAATGTTGGTGTATATTGAGTTTTCAGTTTTCTCTGTATTTGTAAATATCACTTCACCCTCATGGCTCATGTCATTCTGCTGCCAGTATCTATAAAAATCAGGATTGTACTCTCCGTCACAATAATAGTAATTTTGAGGATCAGTAATGCTTGAAAATGGTTCATTTTCAAAGAATGACTGATTATTCTCAGACATTTCCTGATTATATAAAGAGGTTGACCTTTTATCAGAATCCCGGAATTCTTCATAATCCTCCTGACTGCCAAAAACCTGAAAATCCTGATTGCTAAGAGAATATCCGTCATCTACAATAGGGCTTCCGTCTTTTGTGGACAGTTCAATTGCGGCATAGGCAATATTATTATCGCCTATCATTCTGAGAAAATCTGCTTTAAGATTATCGTTACTTGTTTCAAATCTAAACCTGTCACTATCATATACTTCAAGAGCATCGCTTTCGCCTTGGATCACTATGTTGAATTCTTTACCGGTGATATTAGCCGCAATTACAGTTGTTCCAACAATAGCTGTTGCTGCAACAGCAGCGGCAAGCATGATAGGAAGTCCTTTCTTTTTTCTTGAAGGTTTTTTCTCGGCTGCTATGCGAAGCCTTATGTTTCGGGTTATTTTTTCAATATCTATTTCAGAAGAGTCAAATACATCTTTGTCATCGGGAACATAGCTTTCATTGAAATCATTTATAGTTTTTTTCAGAGTTGTTTTCATATTGAATATCCCCTTTCTAAAAGAACTGTTTTTATTTTTTCACGGGTGCGTTTTAATCTGTATTTTACTGTTTCAATGTTTATTGTCATGATATTTGCTATTTTTGAAGTAGATTGATAGTAAAAGTAATATCGCATAAGAATTTCCTTGTCCGGTTCTATGATCGTTGAGATGATCTCGTTAAGCTCTCTTGCAATATCCTTTGACTCTGTCTGATCTGTTATTGAAAAGTCATCTTCAATATCATAATCCTCAATATTGAGAACAGCTCCCTTAATAGTAGAAAGCTTATCAAGCGCTTTTGTCTTTGCGATAGAGCAGATATACCCCTTCAGCTTTTCATCTATGATCTTATCGCTGTTCTTCCATAAAGTGTAGAATGTATCCTCGATCACTTCTTCAATATCTTCAATAGAAAAAGAACCCTTGGAAATGTTTCTGATGATCCCCGCTGCAAGAGGAGAGTAAGCTTTTATTGCTTCCTCCAAGGCCTTCTCGTCTTTTTTTCTGATTCTTGCAGCAATTTTTAGTTCGTTCAATTTTCAGACCTCCTTTTGTTTTTTTGAAGCTTCTATATATAATAACGGTCCATTTTTTAAATCGGGTAAAAAAATTATAATTTTTTTTATTATACAACAGCGGACATGCTTTTATCAATAAAAAAGGCGCACCGTCAAGTGCGCCAAAGGAAAAGCTGAAGCATTATGTATTGCTGTGATATAGAAGTATACAGCAGCAGAAATACGAATTACCGATATAAGTCAATAATAATTTGAAAGCTCGGAATGATCTGATCTCTGAGCTATTCCTCCCTCATTGCCTTTCTGATCCTGCTGAGGGATTCAGGTGCAATACCAAGATAGGTTGCAATATGCTTTTGCGGAACGCTCTCGCAAAGCTTTGGAAAGAGCTTTTTGAAATGCAGATAGCGTTCGGCTGCGCTCTCAACGAGAAAACCGTTTTCCCGATACATTTTATACCTGAGACCGTCCTTGAGTACGCGGATCCAAAGAGCTTTCAAAGCCTCGCTGCTCATTATGAAACGATCAAACTCCTCTGTTCCGAAAAACATGACCGTGGAATCCTCGAGTGTTTCCCACATACAGATATATTCGCTGTAACCAAGAACACCTTCGTCCATTATCATTCCGCCCTCAAATCCAAAGCCTCGTGTCATGTCGCTGCCGTCATTATCGATATAGTAGCAGCGAACAAGTCCGTCGATTACAAGACCTACTGTATCCGCACGATCACCAATGCTCTTGAGCAGGGTCCCCTTTGAAAACACCTTAAAATGAGCCATATCAATTGCTCTGTTCAGTATATCCTCATCAATGGAGAGATCATGAATTGCAGCGAGCTGTTTTAATTGTTCGATGATATAATCCTTGCTCATCTTATACCACTCCGTTTGTAATAATGAGAAAAATGATACCTGCCAGATTTGCGCCTCCATGTGCAATGATCGAGCTTATCAGATGACCGCTTTTTTTATATG
Source organism: uncultured Eubacteriales bacterium (assembly GCA_900317215.1). Classification (GTDB taxonomy): domain Bacteria; phylum Bacillota; class Clostridia; order Oscillospirales; family Acutalibacteraceae; genus UBA1213. Next base: position 9,132 of record ONFW01000115.1, read on the forward strand.
CCCATATCCAGATAAGACCGGCAAAGAACGAATAGCCGATATTATACCAGTCAAGCATAGCAAACATCAGATTAAAGAGAAGAAGCGCAGGTGTTTCTCCAAGCACCTTTCCGACAAAGTGTTTTGCAAAGCTGCGAAAATAGATCTCTTTAATAATGCCGCTCACAAACACGAGTGAGATTATTTTAATTATCGTTGTTCCGAGCGTTGCGTTGGTATCGATATTACCCAGTTCCGTTTTGACAGCTGAATACAGAAAAGCATAACCGAGGCTAAGTACCAATGTCGCAGCCAGCGCAGCCAAGCCAAAAAGAATATCCCTGCCAAGTGTTTTTCGTTCAGCGATCTCCTTTTTCATACTGATTCCGCTTTGTCTGAACAGCATGACAGCCCACGGCAGCATGATAATATTTGCAAGTATCAGAACCAGACAATAGATATCCATATCGACTGTTGCAAAGCTTGCAATGTCGAAGAAATTCATTCCGTTCTGATAGTGCAGCATTGCTGTCAATACCTCATAGCCTGCAACAAACAAGGTG
>ONFW01000116.1 GCA_900317215.1 uncultured Eubacteriales bacterium
GCGATACTATAAAAGATATTATGTCAAAAAATAGTGATTGATTTTAATAAATCATTTTAGATTCCATTATCAAATTCTGATTTATCTTAGCATCTGCATTTTTAAAGACTGCTCCGGCGGTCTTTTTTTGCCTGTCCGGTACATGAATTCCCACATTATGAAAAACGATATAGAATACGTAGAAGCAGTGTGTTATAATAAATCATCGTTAGCATGATAAATCTAAGCTTGCAGAGGTGTCAGATCATGAATATTGACAAGGGATTTCTTGAAGAAACGGAAACTATTGATTACAATGAGCCGATTATTCAGGAAAAGGTCAATGAGCTTAAGCAAATTTCGAGGTCACAACAGGATTACATTAAGAATGCATACAGATTTGTAAGAGATAACATTCCACATTCATGGGATATCAGGTCGGAGATCGTATCTCGCAGAGCAAGTGAGGTTTTAATAAACGGAACAGGAATATGCTGGACAAAGTCATGCCTGCTTGCGGCATTATTGAGAGCAAACGGGATACCGTCAGGGATCTCCTATCAATACCTTACAAGAGCAGATGAGGTTGAAAGTGAGGGTTATATTATTCATGCTCTTAACACAGCATTTATAAGCGAACTGAATAAATGGATCCGGCTTGATGCAAGGGGAAATAAAGAGAATGTTCATGCGGATTTTTCTTTGGAGGAGGGAAAACTGGCTTTTCCGGTCAGAAGTCAGCTACATGAAATTGATTACAGGGATAATCATACGGATCTTGATGAACAGTTGATCTATATATTGCAGGAAAGCAAAAATATTCTGGAAGTAACAGCAGACTTTACAATGAATAGTGCAAATCCTGTTTTATCTTAATCGCCTGATACTCCCTGTCCCTCTGATCACATAATAGTATTTTCAATATTACCTAAACAATGTGAAAATTTCTCAATCAACATCCTGCTTGCAGGTGTCAGGATATTGACATATTTAGCAGGATAGTATATCATAAAAATAATGGTTAATGTTTGAAATATATGTATATATTTCAAACTATACGGCTTTGATTTAATAAGGGAGTGATCACATGAAAGAAAAAACACAGGATCCGAAAAAAACAAGGAACAGTGTTCGTATACCGCTTTTGACCATGCTTTCATTTATGGTTGCATTGTGTTTTACACTATGCGCGGGCATAACAGCTGAAGCGGCCCGGCTGTCCGGCGATGCTGCTAAAGGCGCGGCGGCTTCGGGGACCTACAAGATCAGCACGGAATCGCTTGGAGGTACACTGACCGTTATATCGCAGGGTGAGGTAACGGATACGGCAGCCGAAAGTAATGATGTGTTAGTTTATGTGGAGATTAAAAGCGGATATAGCCTTAACAGCATTACAGTTACAGGCAAATCAAAAACTGTCTATCCCACACAGTTGTTTGAAAACAACTGCTACAGCTTTGTAATGCCAGGTGAAAACGTCACCGTTACCGCCAAGTATACCTATGACAAATCCACTGCGTTCAGCGGCAGTGTTTTCTGGGTGGATACCTGCCCGTCCGTGACCGACTCCCCTATGGGACTTGTAAAGTGGTCGAACTATCAGTACGGAAGCACATCAAGCGCATATAAGCTTTATCTTCCCGGCGGCACTGATCTGGGCTTTCTGCCCGTTTATTACGGAGACGGCGTTCCGATTATCGATGGATTAGCCCTTGCTCAGGGACAGAACTATTCGTTCACTGAGGGCAAGGAATATAATATCAACGGCAAAAGAGTGACGATCTTGTTGTCGGACTCCGCGTCCATACGCCTTCAGACCAATTCCGATCTTCGTGAGACTCCTTACGGAAGCATGATAGACAAGGAAAGAACTATTCAGACCAATGGTCAGTTTATGAGCGTCGATGAGACGGGACAGGTCGTTGACAAGCCACAGCTTCTTGCCCAGATAAAAGGGCGCGGCAACTCATCATGGGAAGCAAGCTGTAATTATTTCGGAAAATATGCGTACAACATAAAGCTGGACAAGAAAACCGATGTGCTGAATATGGGCGCCGTTAAGGCAAAGAGCTTCTGCCTTCTTGCAAACAACATGGACGAGTCCATGTTAAGAAACGCGGAGGTCTTCCGCGCGGCGGAAATGGCAGGAATGGATTACGTTCCGCACTGTAAAACAGTAGATGTTTTCAATAACGGAAATTATCTCGGCTCTTACCTTATAACCGAAAAGGTCGATGTCGGGGGCAGCAAGCTGGTTAACGGCGAGACCGTTGAGGACTATCACAATGTCACAGGGGCATCAGTTTCTCTTAGCACTTCATACTATGCTTACAAAGGAAAATCATATCAGTTCAGATATGCCAATACCGGAGCTGTTGACGAAGGGGTAGATATCACAAAGAAATCCTATCTTCTCGAATTTGATCTGAAAGAAAGAGCAACTGCAGAGCACTGCTGGTTCGTTACCCCGCAGGGTCAGTATATATCCGTAAAAGCTCCCGATGACCTTAACCGGGAGGAAATGCTTTTCATTATCAACAGCTGGGTCGATGCCGAGAGCGCTGTTTACGACTGCCGCTTTGATGAAATCGAACAAAGGCTGGATCTTTCATCTTTTGCTGATGTCTATCTTATTCAGGAGTTCACCAAAAATCTTGATTCCTGTGCATCAAGCTACTACGTTTACTACGACGGAACTCAGGAAAACCCGAAATGGCAGGCAACGCCTATATGGGACTATGACTGGGCTCTTGGAGGCTATGACACCCCGTATTGGCACAAAAAGATCAATGCAAACGGAGATCTTAATGCCAATAATGAATTGTCCAACTATAAAGGCTGGTTCGCAAAATACAAATGCATCATAGTGTCGGATTCAGAACAGCTCAGTACGTGGTGCTTTCAGGCGCAGCTCTGCAATATCGTCAACTTCTGGGAGGGCTATGTTGTCAGGGCATGGAACGATCATATATACAGCGCATTGTATGATGTATTCAACAACGGCATCGAGCAGGATTATGATGCTCATTATAAGTCATTTAACATGAATGAGGTAAGATACGGATTTTGTCAGAGAGATCTCATCTCCTCCTGGGGCAGCGTGGATACGGGCAGAAATCCCTATGAAGCGATTACTTATCTTAAGTCCTGGGCAAACTACCGTCTGTCATGGATGCAGGCCAGTCTTCTTTTGCCTTTCTCCGGCGTTTCTCTCAAAGCGGACAAAACAATGATAGCCAAGGGCGAGAGCATCACCCTTACAGCCACGCCTTTTCCGAGCTGCACTACTGATCTGAGCTATAGCTTCACCTGCTTCGACGACTCGGATATATATGAAATCTGTGAAACGACAGACAGAACTGTTACTACAGAGCCGAACAAGGTCGGCACTTTCAGATATCGGGTTAGCGCAAAGGGTGCGAATACAAACCGTTATGATTCCGATTTCATAACCGTAACGGTTCTGAAAAAGGAAGCAGCCTCTCCGCCAACCTGCACCTCCGACGGCAATATTGAATACTATGTAGATAATTCAAATAATAAATACTACGTCCGCAAGAGCGGCAGCTTCAAGGAGGTCGACATTAAGGATATCATAGTATCTTCCTCCGGTCACAGCTATACAGAGGAAACGATACAGCCTGATTGTACAAACCAGGGATATACACTTCATACCTGCTCAAAATGCAGTGATAGCTATAAGGACACCTACACCAATGCACTTGGACATACTTTCAGCGAAGAGGTGATCCCTCCTACTACGACTGCTCAGGGTTATACCCTGCACACCTGCACTGTTTGTACATATTCGTATATGGACAACTATACCGATAAGCTCGCGGAGCCGCTTGTCAATACAACCTCACTTTCCAAAGAAAGTATAAGAATGGGCGGCAGTATAACGGTCTGCGGTTCGGCAACAGGCGGTGTAAGCCCGTATGAATATGTATTTTATTACAAAAAATCTACTGATACATATTATAAAACTTTGAAAGCTCTTGATTCTGAGACAACAGCCGTATTCGAGCCGACAAGTGCCGGAACTTATAATTTCCGCACTAAGGTAAAGGATCAGGCCGGAAAAATGACGGTCAAGGATCTTACTCTGACTGTAACAAGTGATCTTTCCAATACATCATATCTGTCGGAGTCCTCGGCAGTTTTAGGGGGAAGTGTTACGATTTACGGAGCGGCATCAGGCGGGTCCGGTCCGTATATGTATGTGTTCTACTATAAAAAATCCTCGGATACATACTATAAAACGCTTAAAGCTCTTGATGAAACAACTACCGCTGAGCTTACTCCTGCAGAAACAGGCACCTACAATATCCGCACTAAGGTCAAGGATCAGACCGGAATAATGGTTGTAAAAGACCTGACCGTCACTGTAAAGAGCGACCTTACTAACAC
>ONFW01000165.1 GCA_900317215.1 uncultured Eubacteriales bacterium
CAAGTATCTTCGGCACCATTGAGCTTAACTTCCGTGTTCGGCATGGGAACGGGTGGACCCTCAACGTCATCAACACCAACTGTATTCTGTCGCTGTTTCATACGACTTTTGTATTATATCATTGCATCTCGTAAATGTCAATAGTTATTTAGCAGAAACATTTATACTATAAGTACGGGGTACAGTTATTATACAAAAAGTATACTAACTGTACCGCATAAGCATCATATCGAGAGCCTGTCGATATTCCTGACAGCCCTTGTGCTGCATAGGATATAGCTTACGGCTGTAAGTATCATCAGAAGGATCAGCAATATTATTATTATAAACAGAGAGCCTACTGATGTGAATCTGAACGCAAGATACGCTCCTGCACATATGACCGCTTCAAGAAGGATAGCTGCAGCCATATTGAAGAATATATTATAGTTGCCTCTCAGAGCGTTCAGTTCACTGTCCCATATCAGCTTGGGATTAACGGAATCCATAAAAATGCCGAAATAGGAAGCAAATATCACCGAGAGCAGTGCTATTATACAGCAGAGCAGCATCAGCTTTATCCCCATGTTAAGATATATTCCCGCAATTATGACATAAGCTATCATACCCGTACCGCTGATTATGATGCTCACCAAAGCCTTGATATTAAGCTGCGTCATGTAAGGCATAGGGATATATTTCATAAAGGCAAGATGCGAGCCCTCTCTCGTTATAGCCGAGGAGGCTATGCAGTTTGCGGCAGTAACCAGCACTGACATTGCCGAAACACCTAAAATAAAGATCAGCACCGTTTCCTCGTTGCCGTGGTGTATATCATAAATAAAGGCTTCAAGAAAATTTGTCTTTCCCTGCAGAATATAGATAAGATAAAGGAAAAGCGGCCAGATAAGATTGATAAGCACGCAGTTGAGAAAATATGCGGGCGTGCGGAAAAGTATCCGGAACTCCTTTTTAAGATAGGTGACCGCAGGACTCTTCTGCTTTATTGATGACAATGAGCTTTGCAGGCTTCTTCTTCTTGATGAGCTGCTTCGGCTGACACCTGCAGCGGTCTTTATATAAACAGCCTCTGCAACGAGCAGGAACAGCGATACGCACAAAGCATTGTAGCCGATATAAAACAGCAGATTTATCGCCGTGTTGTTCACGGTAGATGACATAATAAAATGAACATGAGGGAAAATGATATTCAGCACATTGAGCAGGGTGTTTCCAGGGTCGGAAAGAACGGCGACAAGATTATCAGGGTCAAGACCGCCGCTGTTTGACACGATCACTATAAGCCCTATAATGACGCCGAAGGTAAGAAAGCCCGTTATCTTGTTGACGGTATCCTTATTTCTGATAAAGCCTGTCAGCAGCATTACGACCATGCATATCACAGCACAGTAGGAGAGCGGAACTATCGGCAGAGTAAGCATTGCAAACAAAGCTATTATCCATGTATAGAAGGGCAGCCCTGCAGCTATGATATATCCTGCAAACACCGCTATTATAAGGATAAACTCCATTATGCTCTCGCTTATCAAAGCGGCTGTGAATTTTGAGGCTATTATCTGGAACGGTCTGAGCGGCAGCGGAAGAAGATTTTCTATATCTCCCGAAAAATAGAAAACAGAGAAAATGACATTCAAACCGAATATGAACGAGAACACCGAGACTATCTGCAGAAACAGCTCAGCGGCATTCTGTCCCGCACCTGTGGGCATGAGTTTTGCCGTCAGCGAATATATAATAACCCCTACAAAAAACGCCATGGGTATCATGATGCCGAACACAGCAAATACTGCCATTACATAGTAGAAAACCTTTTTGCGCTTTTTTTCCTGCGAGGTCGGATCAACAGCAGATATCAGCGCCTTTACAAGCTTTAAGAATACTCTCATTTTTTCGTCAGCTCCAGAAAAATATCTTCAAGCGAACCGCTTTTTCCCTTTGCTTCAAGCTCCTCAAGCTTTCCGTCAAAAAGAATGCTCCCTTTTTGGATTATTATTACCTTGTCGCACAGCTTTTCAGCCACCTCAAGCACATGAGTTGAGAAGAACACGGTGTTCCCTGCCTTTGCATGGTCGCGCATCATCTGCTTCAGCTCAAAGGCAGAACTCGGGTCGAGTCCGACCATAGGCTCATCAAGGATCCACACGGGAGGCTCATGCATCAGCGCCGCGACCACCATTATCTTCTGTCTCATGCCGTGTGAATAGCTCATCATCGGCGATGACAGCGCCTCAGTAAGCTCAAAGCGTGTCGCAAACTCTTCTATTTTGCTCCTTCTCTTTGCTGTGGGAACGTGATAGATATCCCCTATAAGATCAAGAAATTCATTTCCTCTGAGCCTGAGGAACATATCAGGGCTGTCCGCTATATATCCTATGCAGCCCTTTGCTCTTATCGGATCCTTTCTTACGTTAAAGCCGTTCACGGTTATCTTGCCGACATCCGCCTTGATGATCCCCGTTATCAGCTTCATAGTGGTTGTTTTTCCGGAGCCGTTTGGGCCGATAAAGCCGACGATTTCACCCCCGTTCACCTCAAAGCTGATATCGTCCAGGGCGCGCACCGTCTTATTGTAAGTTTTTGTAACATTTTCTAACTTTATCACAACAAACACCTTCTTTTCTTGCGGTAATTTTATCATAATTGCAGGAATTATACAAGCTATTTACCGCAATTTTTATTTCAGAAAATCCCTCAGGCACACTATCCGACCTGCTCCTGCGGATAAAAAAATCACAGGGACTGCCGCTTTCCGCAGGCGGTCCCTGTGATATCCTCCAAATAGTGTAACGCTCTTAACGGCACAGATCCGATCTATCAGTAATCAAGCCTGATCGATGCTTCAATATCTTTCAGCTCTTCCTCCGGTACCGTCCTGTCTTTATTGATCTCAATATAATAATCTCTGACCGAGCTTGCTGCCATGATATCCGGCAATATCTCAAGGAACTTATCTATCTCTTCCTCGGTATTGTAGATACCAAAGCTTATGCGTATCATTCCCGCTGTTTTCATGTCAGCGCAGCCTGCAAAGCCGTCAACCTCTTCGTCAGACAGCTTCATCATACGCCACACATAGGGGTGAGCGCAGAAGGCTCCACGTCTTGTGGCCACGCCTCCCATTGTTGAAAGGTTCTGAGCAAGAATATAGGAATTGATGTCGGAGAAATTGAACGTAATAACTCCCACTCTGTCATCAAGATTTTCGCTGTCGCCGTAAATTACTACATTATCGAGTTTTTTCAGACCCTCGACAAGCTTTTTGTTGAGAGCCTTTTCGTGAGCCTCGATCTTGTCAAATCCCACCTCACGAAGAATATCGATAGCCTTTCCAAGTCCCACGATCCCGGCATAGTTGGGAGAGCCTGCTTCATATACATCGGGAGCGTGCTTATACTCCTGTTCATTGTCCTTTACAATTGTGACAGTACCGCCGCCGTAAAATTCGGGCATGTGCTGATTCAGCACCTCCGTAAGTCCCACAACTGCACCTCCGCCATAGGGAGAGTACATCTTATGAGCTGAGAATACGAAAAAGTCTATATTCTCCTCTGGAGTATCTCCGAGCATAGAGAAGGCTCTGTGGGCAACTATCTGAGCGCCGTCTACGATGATCTTTGCACCATACTCATGTGCAAGCTTTGCTACTCTGTGTACATCCGTGACATAGCCCGTAACATTTGATGCAGCCGTGACCGAAACATATTTGATCTTCCCGTTATTCTCCTTGAGAAGTCTTTCTATGTCGTCATAAATGACCCTGCCTTGCTCATCGACCTCGGCATAAACGACCTTACAGCGCTCTCTCCAGCTGAGATCGTTCGCATGATGCTCTATACGGGTAGTAAGAACAATATCCTCCTCGCTCTCAATCAGAGCAGACGCCAGCTTGTTAAGACCATCTGTCGTATTATTGACGAAAAAGGCGGTATAGGTATTTTTGCCGTCGTTAGCGCCAACAAAATCGATCACCTTATTCCTGACCTGATTGCACACATCTGTAGAATGATCCGATTTTGCCGAATATCCCCTTCCTATAGAGCCGTACATTTCAAACTCCTTGTTCACCTCATCCTCAACGGGCTTGAGCACAGGTGTCGTTGCGGCGTTGTCAAAATTTATGAGCGGTCTCTTTGTACCGTCCTTAAGCTCTACAGGCGTATTAATGCCAACAACCAGATCACGGATATTGTCTATGGTTATGGGAGCATCACTCTGAGAGGACGTCTCTTCCTTTCCGGAGCTCTCAGGACCTACCTCCTGGCTCGTCTGAACACTGTCCTGTACGCTGTTATCCTGCGTTTCCGAAGCCTTCGCCGTCTCCGAAACAACAGAAGCTCCTTCCGCCGAACTCTGTGAGGAGGTCCCCTCCTTGCTTACATTGATCGTACACCCTGACGCAGCGCCTGTTATCATAGCTGCCGCCATCGCAACCACCAGTATCCTCCACAGCCTTGACCGCATTTTCATACTTCCTTTCTATTGTAATTTCCGCAGTTTTACCTTCTCGCTACGGTTTTATTATCCTTATTATACTTCAATTCCCTTGATAAATCAATCATGATACTTAATAAAAAGAGGGGAATTTGACAAATCAGGCTATGCAGAGATGCTTTCCTGCACCGATTCAGCCTTCCCGTTCGTGCATACCGCCGCAGTTATTTTTCCTTACGATGAGCAAAAACGGCTCTCGGCATCGCCTCTCTTTTAACAAAAGATATCAACTATATGTCTAAAAACCGTTGAATTTGTTGAAGATTTGATCTTATTACACCTTAAAAGCTTATCGGATAACCACGGCATGAGCAAGGTGACTTTACATACAAAAAGCCCTCCGGCCTTTATCGTGCCGAGGGCTTTTTGTTCAAGCTTTTCTGCCGATATTCAATTAGTTCTCACCGAGGATCAGAGCAATTCCACCTTTACATAATTCCTGTAGAGCTCCTTTTCCTCTCCGTCATAATCCGTTATATTTACAGCCATTGTCCCGACGTCAAGAATACGATAGGAAGCATTTCTTGACATCAGTATCTCCTTTTCATTTGTACCTATTATACTGTCAATACTGATCGCACCAAGAGCATCCATGCTTTCCTTTGAAGCGTAGATAATAAACAGCGTATCAGAAAAATTGCACGCCACACCAATATCGGTCGTGGTGCTTATCATTATCGGATCGGTAAAGGTCTTTCCTATGGAAGCCTTGAGCTGCTCAAGTGTCGGCACCTCTTCCGTTCCCGCCGCCGCCTTGAGCTGGCTGTCATACACACCGCTGTACAGAACCAGATCGTCACACATCCTGCCGCGGCGAAGCTCCGTATAAAGGCCGTGATCCATCATAAGATAAGTCTCCTCATAATCCGCGCCAAATGCTATTGCCGCTTGCTCCGACATGACGGGATCATGATTCTCGGCAGATGTCATTCCCATGAAATGGGGAATGATCTCCCCCTTGTAAAGCATAGTGTAGAGCAGATCATCTCTTTCTGTGGGAACACCGTTTTCCTTGCAGAAATCGATATATTTTTTGCTCCATTCAGCAAACTCATCATTGCTGATAACACGATAGCTGCTGTATTTCTCTTCATCGAAAAGACTGCTGTCACCCGCTATGGAGCCAAGAGTATCAGGCCTTGACATTTCTTTCGCGCCGCTGTCCGTATCAGGCTCATCAATGATCGTTTCCTCATGGGGAGCAGGCTGCATCTCCTCAGGAAGCTGATAGCAGCACTCATAGGCATTCTCGGCAACAGAAGCAGCCTTAACAAGTACCTCTGTCAGAGAAGAGCAGCTGTAAAAAGCCTGATCGTCTATCCGATCCATTTCTCCCGGCACCGAGATCCTCTTGAGTGCCTCGCAATGAGAAAAGGTTCTTTTTCCTATTGATGAGAGCTCGTGATCAATGTTGACCTCAGACAGTGCTTCGCAGGAGTAGAATAACCTGTCCGACAGGCTTCTGAGCTTATTACCCGAAAATGTCACAGAGGTGAGCCCGGAACAGTTTGAGAAAGCAAAACGGCCAAGCTCACTGAGTTCGGCGGGAAGCTTCACACTTTTCAGCGACTTGCAAAACAGGAAAGCGCCCTTTTTTATCGTCTCAATACCGTCCTTCAGATCTATCGCGCCAAGCCTTGTACAGCCCGAAAATGCTCCCTCGCCTATGGTCTTGAGCGAATCAGGCAGAGTTATGTCCTCTAAATTTGAGCAGCATTCAAAGGCATAATCCCCGATCTCTGACACCCCCTCGGGAATAACGAGCTTTTGCACGGCTATGTTCCCCGCAAAACAGCTTTCTCCGATTGCAGTGACCCTTTTGCCCGAGATAGCAGCAGGGATCACCGGAGCAGGCTCCTTCCCCTTGTAGCCGGTCAGGATCACATTGCCTTGACCATCCTCAGAGTATGAAAAATCACTTTCAGATACATCACCGCTCTCAATGTTGGAGCCTTCAGAGGAATTCCGGCTTATTTCGTCCCGACTTTTTTCGTCCGAAGGGGCAGCCTCCGTTGAGACTTCTGCACTCTTGTCGGGGGTGTTATCCTCCGAGGACACCGATACGCTCCGGCTCTCTGCTGCGCTGTTAGAGCCGGTCTCCTTTTCCGCAGGTCCTCCGCAGCCTGTCCCGACAGTCATTAACATCGAAGCCGCACAAAGCACTGCGGTCACGCCATGTTTGAAATGCTTTTTCATGTCTACATTCTCCTTTATTATGTAATTAGCTGGTTTATTCTGCCAAGCAGCCTTTTCTTACAAGAATATCATAGCACAACAGATGCAATAAAAGCAAGGCAATGCTGGTGAACCCCTTTTCTGGCGAAAAAAAAGACCGTACCGATCTGACAAGGGGGTACGGTCTGTATTGTTTATGCTGCAGGCTTTACGGATTCCTCCGTTTTTGCTTCACTGTAAGGAGTAAGCTTGAAGTCGCCATAGATAGTCGCAAACTCGTTCTTCATGGAAACGGTCTCCATGCCGAGCTTATCGCACTCCTCCTTGAAGGAGGCAGCTGTGTCCGGATCTCCGTGATCTCTCTCGGTATCGTCACAAAGTAGCATATAGGCCTTTCCGCCGTGCTGCATGACATACTGTCCCATAGCCAAATCTCCGGAGCTGTTTCCGAATGCAAGAAGCGGAGATATTCCCAGATCGTTTATAATGCTGATGACCTTGTTCAGCTTGAGATTCTTGAATTTCACTGTTCCGTCAAAAACGATCTTCTCATCTGCTGCGGGGGTGTAATCACGGGCTTTTGTGTCCCCCTGACCTGCCGTGGTAAAGCCGTATCTTGTGCCGAGAACCTGATATGAGGGAATGTACTCTCCCAATACGTCCTTAGACAACTCACGGAGCATATTGATCTCTGTGCCACTGTTGATATAGACCTTGAAGCCGTTTTCCGTGAGGTACTTCACAAGGGAGACCATGGGCTTATAGTAGCCGTCGGCATACGTCATGCCTTCAAAGCCCGCCACAGACTCTGACATGAATTTGCGGAAATAGTCACGATACTCCTCAACGGTAAAGCCCTTGAAGGCGTCAGCAATGATGTCGCCCGACGAACGGGGAGCCTTCGGCTTTTCGCCGCCGTTTATAAGGTACTGCTCCAGAGCCTTGCAGTATTCAACGTCCTCGTCAATACCATTGTATGTATCATCGTGAACAAGGCGGTGTATCATAAAACACTGGTCAACATAGGTCGGAAAAAGCTCACCGTACAGAGTGCCGTCCGAATCAAAAACTGCAATACGCTTTTCAGCAGGCACAAATTTATCGGAGCTTTGATCCGTCACCTCTGAAACATAGGCCATAATTGATCTCATGGCAGGTGAATCCTCTGTCCAGTTTTCAAGTGAGGTCGTTTTGCTTTCCGGCTGTGAGGAGCTCTGTTCACTGACATCAGAAACGATCGACACTGCGGACGGAGCCGAGCTGCTGCTCTGCCCCTCCTGAGCTTTGCTGCAGGCTCCTGCGGAAAGCATCATGACCGCTGCGGCAAAAATTGCAAAAAATCTTTTTTTCATTCTGGTTTCCTCCTGTTCATTTTTCGGCTTTTGCTTTTCAGCCAATATTAAATTTGTCCGCTTTGAAGCCGGAGCAGATTCCTTTCCTCGACGTCATGATCTGTCGTATTTGCAGCCATTTTCACGACGGAAGGAACATTATACATTCACAACTTCTCCCCGGCATTTTATTTGGCCAAAAACTCAGAGAGCTTGTTTTGAAACTCCTTGCAATAGGGCTTTTCGTACATAATGGCATGAGCGCCGCAGGCTACAGTGATGAACATATAAGACCATACTGGTGTTCCTGCGGGGTGAAGGTTTTCAAGCGATAATTCGGGAATAGTGTATTTGCCGCCGGAGAAGATGATCCCTCCGATAACAGCCGCAGCCATTACGATCAGCAGAACACCGAATATCGGATAGAGCTTTCCGATAAGCTTGTCAATGGGCAGAAGCGTTGCCGCAAGATAGTATAAAAGAATAGCAATAGCCCAGAAGGTGCCGTTCATCCAGTCCGGCGTGAGCTTGTCGAGCAGACCTGCCGGACTTGTGACAAATACAACTCCGCAAAGCACAAGAAGAACCATTGTTAAATCCGTTCAGATGAATGCTGTTATTTGTTTATGGATCCACTAAGATCGTTCATTTGTCTAAAAATAATATACTGCATTGCGAAAGGAGTAATATCAAATGTTCCTGCCTGCATAGCAATATCGACATATATACTATAACAGATTATCAGAAAAAAATCTACATTATTTCATGAAAATCCAGCGATTTAAAGGGGGGACGGATATTCTTGATCCTCCGGCTTGACTAATCGGATAGAATATGCTATTGTTTTTACAGTCATATACACAAGTTGAGATAACTAAATCGTAAAACACACAATTTCAAGCTCTGAGGTTTTATACCGTCTGTCTGTAAAGATCCGGCATACCAGGGAAATCCAAGCGTCAAAAAACATGAAAAAAGGAGCGATATCCAATGAAAAGCATCAAAAGAACTCACAGGCTTTCAGGCAAGCTCATCTCAGTTTCCTTAGCACTCCTGACGGCAACAACAGTGCTGTCCTCCTGCAGCAATACCTCTTACAAGGTCAATACCACAGAGAGCAGCACATCAAGCAGCACCTCAGGTGAAAGCAACCTGCATATCCAGAATCAAAAGGCAGTTGATTCTCCTGAATGGTTCAAAAAACTCGATGCTGCTAAGGACTGCGAACAGCTCATCGTTGTAGCAGGCGTAGGCGAAACCACCTGTTACGTAAGCATGCACGAAAAGGATGCTGACGGCAATTGGAAAATGATCCTTCAGACACCCGGTTATATCGGACTTGAGGGAATGGGCAAGGCAGACAGCTATCACGCTGTCACACCGATAGGCACCTTTACCATAGATAAGGCCTTCGGTATTGCGGATGATCCCGGCTGCCAGATGAAATACACCAAGGTGACCGAGGATGATTACTGGTCGGGAGATATGCGTGAGGGTATGCACTTCAATGAATTTATTAATATCAAGGACGTTCCCGGGCTTAATATTGATGAATCCGAACACCTCATTGATTACACCTACGAATATACGTATTGTCTGAATATGGGTTACAACAGCGAATGTGTTCCGGGAGAGGGTTCATGCTTCTTTTTCCACTGCATGAGTCTTGTTAAGCCCTACACAGGTGGCTGCGTTGCTGTAAACGAGGCTATCATGAAGCTTATCATGCAGAAGGTAAAGGACGGCTGCAAAATAACTATCAACACTGCGGAAGCTCTCGGCATAGACCTTAACGAAGCACGCGACTTTGCAAACAAGAACGTATAATCAATAAGCGTTCTATATAAAGTATCAACATTTCAAAAACGGTGCAGCTTAATATACAGAAATGCCCCCTCGGAATGCTTTTTCGAGAGGGCATTTTTTTGCGTTTTAGCATGAATTGATAAAAAAAGAGAGGTTAAAGCTCGGGAGCCTTGAAAGATTGGATCACACTCTTAAAAAGGATACCGGCAGAGCAAACTTACTGCCGGGTTTTTAGGAATATTCTTTCGCTATACTTTAAAAGCTGCCACCCAGATGCTCAAGAGAATCAATGATCACCGCACAGTCCGGCTTGACTTTTTGCATGACCAGCTTCATCTGATTTTCAGGAATAGCAACACAGCCGCCTGTATAAGGCTTATTCGGTCCGAGGCAATGGAGGAATATTGCGGAACCGGCATCTGTCTTACATTCCTGATTATAGCTGATATTCAGGCAATACTGATAATGACGGGTATAATCAATGATATGCTCGCTGCTGTCCTTGTCAAGATCGGGATAGTCCTTTATATCTACCATTCTGTTATACTGCATACCGTCACGTATATCTCCCGACCAATAGGTATTTTCATCTACCTTTGTATAAGGAATGGCACAGCCGGGATCGTCCGCAATACCAAAAGCTGCATTAAAGCCAAAGGTCCCCACGGGAGTTTTACCGTCACCCTCCTTTGTTTTGCCAAGGCCCTCTCTGCCAATGTATCCGGGCGTTGTCATTATCATCTGCCACTTTCCGTTTTTGTCTTTTTCGTGCATAGAGACCCATGCGGTAGTTTTATCATGCGCTGCAACGACAAATAACTGATCTGCATTCTTTGCTGCATCGAGCTTCGTTACCCATTCGGGGGACTCACCAAGGAGAGTTGTAGTAGGAATATTGCTGAAATCAGCCCCTTTATTGTCATTCTGAATTTCCGTACCGCTGATACCGGATTCGGCAGCAGAGGGCCTGCTTGTTTCACTTTTACTATCCGTTTTACTGCAGCCAGCCAGCGAAAGTACTGTTGCCGCAGAAAGGATCCCTGCAATAATAGCTGTCATAATGGTGCGCCTTTTGTTTTTATTCATCGCGATCATCTCCTTATGTTTTTCAGACAGTGTAGCTGTAGTTTTATTATAGCATAAAAAAACCGGACAGGCAATCGACACATTGTATCAATTACCGATCCAGTTAAGCTTGCGGAGGCAGGATTTGAACCTACGACCTTCGGGTTATGAGCCCGACGAGCTACCATACTGCTCCACTCCGCGATATATACACAGTTTTTTGACTGCTTGATTATTATATCACTACATCACTGCTATGTCAAGCATTATTTTATCATTCACAAAAATTCAAATATCAGGCGCTGTTCACCCTGTTTGTTATTCTTTTCTTTCTATATTATATTCATCAGCAGGAAAACATATTCCCTTACCGTGATATAAAAAACAACCACCCTATTGGGTGGCTGCTTTTATGTGTTGGCATCTTCCTATTTTTCCGGATCGTCACCAATCAAGTATCTTCGGC